>CAVBMP010000135.1:0-4802 GCA_963596555.1 Bacteroides helcogenes | reverse complement strand
TCTGCAGTCACTCCAGGTATTATGTATTTAGTTGAAATCGCATCAATATGTTTTTTTACATCTGCTTCGAATAATTTGCTTCTAAGTTCCTTTTCTCTGTCACTTAATCCCTTTTCAACAAGTCTTCTATAGTTTTCAAGTGGAAATTTAGAATCAATACAGATCGTACCTAAAGGTTCAGGACCGAATACTATCGCATCTGCGATTGAAGAGTTTGGTAGTGTATATTGAGTTCTATAAATTCTATCATTCTTTTCACCAAATATAGATGATAAAATATGATAAAGATTAACTTCTCCAAAAATGCCACGACTTTTTTTATCAGTTAATATACTTTCAAGAGAAACAATTTCACTACTAAGTCCATCAATCTTTTTTTGTGCTTCATCAATTTTAGCAAGTCTTTCTAATACATTTGAAAATGTTTTATTAGTCTTTTCAAAATTATCTTCAAGTTTTTCATTAACTTTGTCATTAATCATATTAAGTTTTTTCTCAATACGGTCATTCAATAAATTAAAATCTTTATTTAATCCACTAGCAAAATCATGTTTAAAATCACTAATTTCTTTAATTACACTAATTTCTGTTCGAGTCAATTTATCATTTAGTTCACTATTATTATTTTTTCTCATTATTAAAACTATCAATAGAATAACTATTAAAATCAAAATACCTATTATTATATAATCCATTTAAATCACCATATTAATTTTAGCAAAAAGATAAAATAATGTCTATTTAATTTTTAATACTTTGTTTACAAGTACTGTGACAATATAAGAAAGTATTAGTAGTATTACTATCTTAATTAATATAATCGGATTCTTAAAACTATCTACGAATGATGTACCTACAAATCCCCAAAAGTATACTAAAGAAATCTTTCCTATAATTAAACCAATTAAATATTTTTTAAAGTCCATTTTAACAAGACCTGCGGCTATATTAACCATAAAAGCAGGAGTAAAAGGCATCGCTATTAATAAAACTAATTGTGTTACACTTATGTTTTTAAATAGATGTTTATATTTTTTTAGTGTTGCTTTATCCTCTGTCAACTTTTCAAATTTATTTCCAAATCCTTTTTTAAAAATAAAATAAGACATAATACATCCTAATATTGTAAAAATCCAAGACAAAATAAAACCTACTAATTTTCCAAAAACTAAAAAATTAATAGTTATAAAAGCAACTAAAGGAAGTACTGGAAATATTGATTCAATCAAAATCAAACCACAACCTACTAAAGCACCAGCAGTTCCATTGTATTCAATAAATGACATAATACTATCAAAAATACTCATTATAAAATCTAACATTTTTTCACCATATTAATTTTAGTATATTTATTATTATTTTTCAAGATAAAAAACTTTATATCCAATAGAAGATAAAATTGCTACTGCTCTTTTACTCAATTTACCACTTTTACAATATATATAATAAGTTTCATTTTTATTTAAATAGTATCTATAATTATTTATTAATCTATCATATGGAATATTAATACTTCCATTAATATGATTTTCATTATATATAAATTTATCACTAACATCTATTATTTTCACAATATCACCTATTATATATTATGAAAAAAAAGACGAATTGCTATTCGTCCTCTCCTCCAAAGAAATCGTCAAAAAAGTCATCATTATTTGGTTTGTTATTAACAACAACACTATCAACATCAACGTTTACTTTAGGTTTTTCAACAATTGGTTTTTCGACAGTTGGCTCTTCAACTTTTTCTTTAGTTTCTACTGGCATATTATTTTCTTCAGGTAATGGTTCAATTGTCTCAAAATAATTTGCTTTAGTAGGAACCACTTTTTCATCTTTAACGTCTTCCTTCTTATCTTCTAAAATGTTATTTATCTCACTAGTTATTTCACTTTCTGATTTAGCAGGAGTATTTAAAGATTCTTTATTTTTTTCTTCAAGTTTTGCTTTTTCTAATGCTTCTTCTCTTTCTAATTCAGCAATCTTTTCATCCAATTTTTTAACATAATCATCAAGACTAGTTGACATGTTACTAGTTGGTCTACTACTAGGCATTCCTGCAAAACCACTTGGCATACCCATACCAGGCATACCCATACCAGGCATTCCGCCCATTGGATTAAAATTAGCGCCCTGTTTTTCTTTTAATTTAGATACAAAATCCTTAAGATCAAATACTTTAACCTCACGATGAGGTCTTTCAGTATAAGACATCTCACCATATTTTTTACCCCAGTCTGTTTTCCAATCGTATGTTAATTTCGTTTTAAATGGCATACTTCTAAATCTATTGATAATAACTTCTCCTTCTTTAAGAGCTTGTAGATCGCTTACTGTAAATAATGGTCTAATTGGTGGTGCAGGTTTGTCTTTTTCAGCTTTCTCAGGTTTTTGATCACCAAGTAATTTACTAATTTCTTCTAAAGCTGCTAACTCTGTACTCATGATATATACAAAGTTTCCACAGTTACCTTTTATTGTTTCAGCAACATCTTTACCATAAACTTTATTTAATTGTGAAAAGTTTTGAATAACGAAACTAAATCTCATGTTTCTTGATCTTGATGCAGTAATCATAGATTCTACATCTTTAAGAGCTGGCATATTAGCAAACTCATCTAAAATAAAGTTAGTTCTATATGGAAGTTTTAATCCAGGACATGTTTGAGCAACTGCAATTAAAGCTTCATATGCTTGTTTTACAAATATAGTAGCAAGTGCATGATAAGTAGTTTTTTCATCATGAACTTTTAAGAATACTGCAGTTTTTTCTTTACCTATATCTCTAATATCAAAATCACTGTATGAAAGCATTTCAGATAATGCTTCTTGTGATGAGAATATTCTTGTTTTTGTTCTAAATGTAGACATGATCCCACCACGTGTTTCATTAGGGGCATTAATACAAGAAGCTGCTGCTATATAAGCAGGAGATAATTCTCCTTTGCTTTTAAAATACTCTATAATATATTTTGAAGCACCAATTCTATCTTCACCTACTTCAGCCATCATGTTGATACTATTTATATTAATTTCTTCCTCAGTCGCATCATCAAATAATCCAAGTGATAAACCTGTAAAGAAGTTTGATGCAGTTTGTTCCCAGAATGGTTCTGCTTTGTTATTTGGATCAATCAAGATATTACTAGCTAAATCTTGCAATAACTCATTTGCTTTATCAGAATTACCTTCTTTATATATTCTATATGGATAACTAAATGGATTCCATGCAGCACCTTCTTTAGGATCACGGAAATTTAATAGAATAATTTTATAGCCTTTTTCTTTAAGAAGTTCACCACATTTTTCATATAACTCACCCTTAGGATCGGTTACAATCATACTTTCTCCATGTCTCCCTAAAATTCTAATCAAAGGAAACATAAATGCTTGAGTTTTACCTGAGCCAGAAGCACCCATTATTAATGAGTGAGGTTGACCACCATCATCAACCCATGCATCTTTTCCATTGTTGATAACAGGTATACCACCAGCATCATAAGAATCATCTTTTAAATGTACTTTCTTTATACCATAATCTTTTTTCATGTCGTTTTCTGACATTAATTTAGAATATCCATCATTTTTACTTTTCTTTTCAGTCGTAATACCGAAACCTTCTTCTCTTTCAAAAAATAATGATGAACAACCCGCTATAATTGCAACCAGTGCCAAAATATAAAAAAGCATTGTAGGTATTATAAACTCTTCAGAAAATGCTGGGAAAGGATTTAATCCTCTAAAAGTTCCCTCTGTAGCAAAACTATTTAAATTAAGTACCGCTATCGCTATTAAATATAATAAAACTACACAAAATATTAAAAATATAACTATATCTTTTTTATCAGCTCTAAATTTTAATTTCATACGTCACCTCATACAATATCATTATACTATAGAAAATATTTTTTTTCATTATATTTTTTGTTTAAAATTAAAAAAGAATATAAATATTATTTACATCCTTTAATTTTTTTAAATTTCATATTATCAGATTTATATATTTCATAACACTCAATATCATGACCAAATTTTGATTTAGCAACCACTATATCAAGTTGATTATCATTGTTTATGTCTAGGATTCCAACGATAGATATTTCATATCCGTCAGAAGAATTATCTACATCTTTAGATATAATTTTATATTCATTATCAATAACGGTAAACAAAATAGAATATCCAACTGAATCAGAAGAAAACATATTTGAAATTGAATATATGTATTCATCATATCCATCATTATTATAGTCTGCTCTATACTTAACAAAACCAGAATTAGAACTATTAAAACCTATACTTACACCAGCATCCTTCAACACATCATTTGCAAAAATATAATCACTAGTCATTGCATCTTCAACATTTATTTTAGATACTCTAATTGAATCATTTGAAGTATCCCCAATTAAATAACCATCGTTTTTGATAAAATTATTGCTGTCATCAATTATTTTCAACCCAGTAGGTAAATTTCTTATATAATACTTTCCAAAATAATTTCCATCTGAATAAATATTAAATTTTGACTTTAAAACATTCTCATTATCATAATCAGAAAAATTAATTCTATTATTATTTATTGATAACATTACGTAACTATCTATCATTACATATCTAATATTTTTATCAGAATTATCATTATTATCTGAAGAATTATTATCGTATAATACTATTCTTAATACTATTGCTAGAAGTAATACAAAGCAACCAATAAAAATTTTTAGTTTATCTTTATTCATTATTCCTTGTATGATATATATAGTCAGTTACAAGAGAGATATTGTATTTAATACTGA
>CAVBMP010000134.1:0-8370 GCA_963596555.1 Bacteroides helcogenes | reverse complement strand
GATCTTAACTTGCTAATATAGTAGCCAAATTTTGAAGGAGAAATTAATGATAAAATAAAAAAACATTATTGTTTTAAATGTTTCTTTGTATTGTAATTTATTCACAATAATTTTTTGAATCATTGTTTTTTGTTATAAATAAGTTATTGTTAGTACATAGTAGTATGTTAAATGATTCGTATTTATATAAAGTATTTTGATTTATATTTTCTTTACTTATTGATTTATTTAGTATTTCTTTTAGTGATAAGACATTTAATCTTATAATATCATCTATGTTATATTTTTTATTCATATAAGATACTTCTAATGATTGATTGCTAGTAGTATAGTAGTAGTATATATTATTGTAATTTAGAAATGGTTTTGTTATATCATTGTTTATTTTAGTGTCTTCTTTATAATTGAATACTATTTCATCTGATATTAAGTTATCAACTGAAAACATTTCATTTTTATTAATATCTTTAGTTGCAGCTTTACCTATAATTTCCATTGTATTTGAGTAATATTTATTGTTAATATTATTTTTACTTACTATAGTAATCATATCTGCTGTAATAATAGTACCTTTTGATATATTTTGACTAGCGACTGGAATATTTATGTTTTTAGTAGCATTATCAATTTTCTTATTATAATCAACATAAATAAAACCAATTAATGATAAGATTTGTAATATGATAACTAGTACTATTCCACTTATTACTGTGATTTTCTTCATTCTATTTCACCATTGTAATTATATCAAATTAAATATTAAATATTAACAAATAAAAAACAATTTACATAAAATATACATTGTGATAAAATAATAGTGATAATAGAAGAGGTGTCTATGGATTATAGTGAGTTTTCATTTGGATTATTAATTTGCTTTTTTCTTAGTTTTATTTTAGGAATAGAAAGACAGTACAGAAGACGTTCTTTAGGACTAAGAACTATGATTTTAATTGCGATTGGATCATATCTGTTTGTTAGTTTTTCTTTTATGTTAAGTGGATATAATATTGATGCGACAAGAATAGCATCTCAAGTAGTAGCAGGAATTGGTTTCTTTGGTGCGGGAGTTATTCTTAAAGATAATGAAAAAAATAAAGTAAGAGGTCTTACTACAGCGGCGACTATGTGGTGTGATGCGGCGATTGGTGTATTATGTGCTGGTGGGTTTTTAAAAGAAGCGATTGTGGCAACATTGTTTGTTTTATTTGCTAATATTGTTCTTAGATATATTAATCACTTTATTAATGATAAAACTAAAAATAGAGCGATTAGTGAAATATTTAATGTTAAAATATGTAGTAAAGATATTAGTAAAATAACAGAGTATATAAATAACTATTTGTCTGATAAAAAAGATGTTGAGATAATTAATTTTATATCTGATGAAGAAGATATTGAATTTGATTTTGTTGTTAAGAAAAATGAAGAGAGAAAGTTTAATGACTTTATTATTGAAATAATTAGTAAATATAAGATTAAAAAATACGAGTATAAAAAATTAGATGAATATAATATTGATGATGAAGAATTATAAAAGCAGTGAGAAGTGTTTCACTGCTATTTTAATGTAAGAATAATATCTGATTTATGTTCACATCTATCAAATATACTGCAATACCATAAAAAGTTATCTATTGTTAATATTTCTTCGACTGGTTTTGATAAATTCATTGAAAGAAGAAAATCATTTAATAGATTATGGTCATAACCTAGTTTGTCTAATGATGATACAAATTTTTTTATTTCATCGTTATATGTGTCTATAAATAAAGTTACTTGTCCTGACTTTGTTAATTCTAAATATTGATAAGATAAATGTGGGATATAGTCATCCCAAATAATTGTTATTTGTCCTTCAGTAATTAGTGATTTTATTGCTTTTAATTCTTCTTCTAAATATATTGTTCTTACTGTATTAAGAGTTGGTTTACTTTCATTTATTTTTTTTAATAAATTTATTTCAAATTCTTTTAACATAATTATATGTCACCTCAAGTTAGTATTATATAAATTAATTTAAATAAAATCAATATCATGTTATAATTGTATTATTAATGACAAATTATTTTGGAGGTTATTATGCTTGTAAGTAATGATTGGAAAGATTATAGATTAATTGATGCTGGGAACGGTGAAAAATTAGAAAGTTGGGGAAATGTTATATTAAGAAGACCTGATCCGTGGGCATTATGGACACATGAAGATACAAAAGAATGGAATAAATATAGTGCGATTTATCATAGAAGTGAAAAAGGTGGAGGATATTGGGAAAAGAAAAAAGAAATACCTGAGTTTTGGACTATAAATTATAAGGATTTAAAGTTTAAAGTAAGTCCGACTGGATTTAAACATACTGGTTTATTTCCTGAACAAGCAGCAAATTGGGACTTTATTATTGATAAAATAAAGAATGCTAATAGGGATATTAAAGTTTTAAATCTTTTTGCGTATACTGGTGGTGCGACTATGGCAAGTTCATATGCTGGCGCAGTAGAGGTTGTTCATGTAGATGCATCACAGGGTATGAATGAATGGGCGAAAGAGAATGCCAAATTATCTCATTTAGAGCAAAATAAAATAAGATATATTTGTGATGATTGTTTAAAGTTTGTTGAAAGAGAAAAAAGAAGGGGAAATAAGTATGATGCGATAATTATGGATCCACCTACTTATGGAAGAGGTCCTTCTAAAGAATTATGGAGATTTGAAGATAGTTTGAATAAATTAATTGAAAGTTCTATTGATATATTAAGTGATAAACCTTTATTTTTCTTGATTAATTCATACACTAAAGGTATTACGCCTGAAATATTGAAAAATGTTTTGGTGACTAGTTCATTATCTAAATTTGATGGTAAAATTACTACTGGTGAAATTGGTCTTAAGATTTCTTCTAGAGATATGAATTTAGCATGTGGAGTATATGGAAGATGGGAATCTAATGAATAAATTAAATATAATATATGAAGATAATCATCTTCTGGTTGTAGAAAAACCAATAAATATTCCTGTTCAAGAGGATAGTAGTAACGATAAAGATTTATTAACTATATTAAAAGAATATATAAAGGAAAAATATAATAAACCTGGCAATGTATATTTAGGACTAGTTCATAGACTAGATAGACCTGTCGGAGGAATAATGGTTTTTGCTAAGACAAGCAAAGCGGCTTCTAGATTGAGTGAACAAATTAGAGTTAAAAGTTTTAAAAAAATATATAATGCTGTGGTTATTGGAAAAATAAATGAATCAGGTACTTTAATTGATAAGTTACTTAAAGACACTAAAAGAAATATTGTTAAGGTTGATGATAATGGAAAAGAATCCATATTAAAATACAAATTACTTGATTATAAAGATAATTTATCATTAGTTGAAATTGAATTATTAACAGGAAGAAGTCATCAGATAAGAGTACAGATGTCACATTTTGGTTATCCATTATATGGTGATCAAAAATACAATAAGAATGCAGTAGTGGGAAATCAAATAGCGTTATTTGCTTGTAAAATAGAATTTGAACATCCAACTACTCACAAATTATTAACATTTAGTTTACCTCTTCCTGATAGATACCCTTTTAATATTTTTAGTGAATAGTGTAAAATTATAATAAAAGTATTTTATAAAATTGAAATGTTGATATAATAATATTGGTGAATTATATGGAATTTATAAATGATACTGATTATTTTGATCAACATTTTTTAATTGATAAAGCAGTGTTAAATGATTTTATTGATGCTTGTGAGCTATCAATAGAAGATGAGGTTGTTGAGATAGGACCTGGTAAGGGTGTTATAACAGAACTTTTAGCAAGAAGGGTTAAACATTTGACTTGTATTGAACTTGATTTAAATCTTGAACATTTTATCAATGTATTAAAGGATAAATATAAGAATATAGATGTATTATATGGTAATGCTTTGAATCTATATATACCTCCATGCGATAAAATAGTTTCTGCACTTCCATATTCAATAACAGAACCTTTTATTGAAAAATTATTAAGATGTGAATTTAAAGAAAGTATATTAATAGTAGGTAAGAGATTTGCTGATAATGTTTGCAATAAATCGTTAACTAAGTTATCATTACTTACTAATTCATTTTTTGATGTTGAAAGAATAAGAGATGTAGAACCAAATTGTTTTGATCCTGCGCCTAGGGTTATGTCTTCAATAATTAGACTTAAACCAATTAGTAGAGAAGATTTAAAGTTTAGCTTTAAGAGATTTGTTTTTAGAGAGATGTTTTATAATAGAGAAAGAAAACTTAAGAATAATTTAATGGAATCTTTAATAGAATTTTCTAAGTTTCATGATAAAAAATTAACTAAAAAAGAGAGTAAAGAAATTATTAAGAGTTATAATATTCCTGATGTTACTTTAAATAAACAGATGGAAAATTTATCTAATGAAGAGTATGAACTTATATATGAGTCTTTAAAATAGTATTTGATTATTACTTTTCTTTGTGTTAAAATACACTTGAAAGGTGATATTATGAAATACATTGGTACTAAAATTATGTATAAGAGTAATATCACACTTGCTTAGTCCTTTAGATTAAGAAGTGTGAATTTTTTTGCATGTTAAAATTTAGAGGAGAATATTATGATAGAAATAAGTTTAAATAAAATAAATAAAAGTTATGGATATAATAACGTACTTAATAATTTGTCTTTTGATATAAAAACTAATGAAAGAGTAGCATTAATAGGAAGTAATGGGTGTGGTAAAAGTACTACACTTAAGATTATTATGGGACTTGAAAGTAGTGATAGTGGGAGCGTATCAATACGAAAAGAGAGTAAAATTGGATATTTAACACAAATACCTCCTGAAGAGAAAGCTGGAGTAAGTTCAAGAGATGTATATTTGAGAGGTGTGAGTGAGTTACTTGATTTAGAAAATAAAATAAATACTTTTGTTGATAGCATGTCCGGTAATGACAAAGATATAAAAACACTTGATAAACTACAGGAAGAATTCAGAATAAAGGGTGGATATAATTTAAAAGAAAAAATTGAAAAGATCAGAAATGGTTTTAAAATTTCTAATGAATTACTAGATAGAGAATATAATAAATTAAGTGGTGGTGAGAAAACACTTATTAATTTAGCATCTATAGTTTTATCATCTCCTGATATATTACTTTTAGATGAACCAACTAATCATTTAGATATAGATACTTTAGAGTGGTTTGAAGACTATTTATCATCATATAATGGAACAGTTGTATTAATAAGTCATGATAGATATTTTCTTGATAGGACTGTTAATAAGATAATAGAGATGGAAAACGGAAGTGCTGATATTTACCATGGAAATTATTCATATTATTTAAAAGAGTCTGAAAAAAGATTAATGATTGAATTTCAAAATTATAAAAATCAACAAAAAGAAATTAAAGCACTTAAAGAGGCAATTATAAGATATAAAACTTGGGGTGCGAAGAGTGATAATCCTATGTTTTTTAGAAGAGCAAAAGCAATACAAACTAGATTAGATAAGATGGAATTAATAGAGAAACCAAAAACAAAGAGTGATCTTAAGATTAATCTTAATGTTGATGATAGAACGTCTAATAGAGTAATGGTAATTTCAAATTTAGATTTATCAATTGGTAACAAGGAGTTGCTTAAAAATTCTAATATGGAAGTATATTATAAAGAAAGAGTTTGCTTGATGGGAAAAAATGGTGCTGGTAAGACAACTCTTATCAAAAGTATCTTGAATAATACACACGATAATATAAAATTAGGTACAAATATAAAATTTGGATATATTCCACAAGAAATTAGATTTGACAATGAAGACTTGACAATTTATGAACACATGAGGAAGATATTCGTAGGTAGTGAAAGTGAACTTAGAAGCAAACTAAATCAATTTTACTTTACAGTTGACAATATTGATAAGAAGGTTAAAAATTTAAGTGGTGGTGAAAAGGTTAGACTTAAATTATTAGAGTTGATACTTAAGAATGCTAACTTTTTAATACTTGATGAACCTACCAATCATATTGATATAGATACTAGGGAAATACTTGAAGAGTCTTTACTTGCATATGAAGGAACTATATTATTTATTTCACATGATAGATACTTTATTAATAAAATAGCTACTAAGATTGTTATGATTGATGATAAAAAGATGATTACTTATGATGGTAATTATGATAGTATTAAAAAGAAACCTGATAATGTTGTAATTAAAGAAGAAGTTAAGCCTCAGATTGTAATTAAAGGTAGTAATAGATTAAATGAGTTTTTGAAAACTGCGACAAGTATTGATGAAGTGACTATTGGATGTTCTGGTAAAAAGGTTTATAAAATAAGAAAAAAGAGTAAAGTCTTTTATTTAAAAGTTGCTAATCATTTATCAAAAGAATCAATTAGTTTAGATTATCTAGAAGATAAAATTATAGTTCCTGAAAAGGTCTTTTATGAAAAGTATAATGGTATGTCATATTTACTTACAAAATCATTAAATGGCATTATGCTTTGTGATGATTATTTTGATGATCATGTTATGGAGGGAATTGATATTATTGTTGAAGCATTTAATGCATTATACAACATTGATTATAGCGATTGTATTATTGATGAGACTATACCAGTTAAAATAAAAAGAATCGAAGAAAATATTAGTAAGATAAAAGAAAAAGATATTAAAAAAGAAATTCTTGATAGATTTCATACTAAGGAAGCGATTTTAAAATATTTGAAAGGTAATATGCCTAAACAAATAATTGGATTTACTCATGGGGACATGTCACTTCCTAATATCTATGCATGTAATGGACATTTTAGTGGTCTTTTAGATACTGAGGATGCTGGATTAAGTGATATATATTATGATTTGGTTGTGTGTGAAATTTCTATTGAAAGAAATTATGGTAAAGAATATATTGATGTCTTTTATGAGAAACTTGGGATTGAGAAAGACGAATTTAAGAGTGATTATTACAGAATATTATTAAGTCTATAAAAAAAGAAATTCATTAAATCAATGAACTTCTTTTTTTCATCCAGTGTTTTCCATCCACTATTCTTGAAACAAGCATACTACTTGCTGAGTCACCGACTACATTTAACATAGTAGCAGGTGGATCTATAATAGTTGCTATTATTGTTAAAATAGGCAATGCAGATACTGGGAAACCTAACATTGTAATAATTAACATTTCTGATATAGTTCCTCCACCAATAGGTACCGCTGTTACTAATAATGTAGCAAGAAGAGCAATTCCTAATATTTTTAGTGAAGAAACATCACTATTAAATAAACAAACTAGGAACATTATCTTGAATACACTTCCGATAATTGAACCATCTTTATGAAAACTTGTTCCAAGTGGAATAGTTGTATCAGCAATATCATCAGGTACACCAATATTCTTAGCACACATTGTATTAACTGGAATAGATGCTGCTGATGAGCAAGTTCCTAATGAAGTTAGTGTTGCTGGTAGTATATTTTTCCAATAACTAACAAATCCATTCTTACCGCCTGCTATAAAGGCATAAAGTGAATATACAATGAAGTAGAATAACACAGCAACTACTGTATAAATTATAAATGTTTTACCATATCCTACTGCTATTTCACCACCAAATGTACCTACTAATGAAGCAAAATAACATCCAAGACCAATTGGTGCATAATACATTATAAGTTTAATGAATGATTGAACTACATGATTTGCGCTTTCTAAAACATTTAGAAGTTTTTCACCTTTACCTTTTGACATATTAATACTTATACCAAATAGAATAGAAAATACTATTAAAGCAATCATATTGTCTCTTGATAATACTTTTGAAAAATCATTAACACTTATTGTATCAACTGTTCTTTGAAGAAAATTTACATCTTCTTTTTCAACATCAGTATCCTCTGTTAGTACTTCTTTGATACTATTTGTGTCTTTTACATCTACTAATTTAAACATTTTTGATGTTCCAAGTCCCACAAATACACTAACTATTGATGTGAATACAAACACAAGTATAATAGTACCTAATATTTTACCTATTCTTTGTGGTTGTTTCATTCTACCAATAGATGTTGATAGAGTTAAAAATATTAAAGGGACAACTATCACTAGTAGCATATTTAAGAATAAGTCACCTAGTGGACTTACTATTGCTGCTTTTTCTTTGAATATTAGTCCCATTATAGTACCTAGAATTATACTACCTATTAAAATTAAATATGATTTGTAATTTTTTAAAAATTTTTTCATATATACCTCCTAGTAAAGTATATAATATTATTAGTGTAAAAGTACATACATTGTATTCCACACATATCCACAACTTTACAATATTAATTAATTGTGTTATTCTAAAGTCAATT
>CAVBMP010000133.1:0-8389 GCA_963596555.1 Bacteroides helcogenes | reverse complement strand
AATCAGTCATAAAAAACAAAAACACTTCTTTTTTTGAAAACTTTTTAAAATAAATCAAAAAAAATAGAGATTTTTCTCTACTTTACTGTTCTAATTATAGATATATTATCAAATTCAAATGATTTTAATATTTTATTTGCATCATCATATGTAATATTATTAATTTTAGAATATTCATCATAACTTAATCCTTCATCCATCATAATAGATTCACAAATTATATATTCAACATCTTCTATATTATCAAAATCACATATATAACCTTTTAAATATATTTTTTTCTTTCTTTCAAAATCACTCTTTGTAAGTTTTAATTTATTAATATCTTTTTTAATTCTTTCAATAAATAAATCACCATCATTAGTAAATGCAGAAATACCTATAATAACATAATCATCTACTATATTTATTCCACTTCCTATACTTATTACTATGTTTTCATTTTTATATTTTTCAAATAGTTCACTAGTCGCAGAAAAATTATTAGACATAATTATATTTAAATATATTCTAAGTAAATCATTATCTTTTATTGCAAAGTTTTTTCTTGGTATTTTAATACCTAACTTTACTCTTACATCTTCTGTATCTTTCGTGATTTCTTCATATGGAACAGATACTTTTTTATCATCTTTTTCTCTTATAACTTTTGGTATTTCTTTATTAGGTAAATCTAAGTGTGATAAATATTCTTTTATTTCATCTATTATTTCATCAGGATTAAAATCACCTGTTACGATTATAAAAGTATTTTTTGGAATATAAAAATTATTATAAACTGTCATTAAACTTTCTTTAGTAATTTTCTCAATATCACTTCTTTCACCCACTACTGTGTTTCTCATAAATGAGTTATTAAATAAATTTTTATAAAGATGATCATACATATTTCTATCAATATTATCTTTATACATATCTATTTCTTCACCTATGATACCTTTTTCTTTTTCTACTGACTCATCAGTAATATCAGGATGATAGAAAAGTTCTAATAATATTCTTAAATTTTCTTTAATATTAATACTACCAAATATATTATAATTTGTTCCTCTATAACTAGTCCATGCATTTGCTAAACTACCTAGTTCATTAATCCTTTTTGAAATTTCAACGTTTTCTGAAAGTGCCATGACTTTATGTTCTAAAAAGTGAGCAGAACCTGGTATAATATCAAATACTTTATTTCCAACTTTATATTTTTCTACGCAAGCACCATATTTAACTGATATTGATAAATAAAAGTTTTTTGTTTTTTTAGTAGGATACATATAAACTGTAATACCATTATCTAATGTTTCTATAAATAATTCTTCATCTACTTTTTCAAATGTTTTCTTTATCATTAGTTATCTCCTTTCAATAAATATATTGTCTGGATATTTATTTTCTTATTAAGTTCAACTATTTCATCAACTGTTACACTATTTAATTTTTCTCTTAATGTTTCTATATCTTCAGTTTCTTCAAACTCTTTTATATAATATTTATTTATTTGAGATGTAACATCATCATAATAGTTATTTAAGTAAGTATTGATTGTTTTTAAAGCATAGTTATATAGTTTTTCTATTATATTTTTGTTACTCATCATTTCTACACATTTCTTTATTAATTCGATAGATTTATCTGCATTATCTTTATTGATACCAGCATATATAGTTAATGCATTATTGTATTTAGAAAAGTATGAACCTATTGAATAACATAATGAATTTTGTTCTCTTACTATATTGAATAATAATGAATCATTCATTGTACCAAGTATTGTATTATATATTTTAAGTACATGATTCATTTCATGATAAGTTGGTTCTTTTATTCTATATCCTATTAATAATCTTGATTGTTTGAAAGGCAAAGTATCTGTTTTTGTTATTAATTTAGTATTATATTTTTGTTTTATTTTTAAATCAATTTTATCTTTTGATGATTTTATTTTATTAAATTTATTTTTAATAATACCAATTATTTCATCATTATATTCACCATGTACCGCTATATCTATTTTATATTCTCCATCAAATAATTTTTTATAAAACTCATATAGTTTTAAAGGAGTTATATTTTCTATTTCTTCTATAGTAGGCATTGTACCATTTTCGCCAGGAGTTCCTTTATACATTATTTTTCCATATTCTATAGATGCATATTTAGCAGGATTATCTTTTGTTGATTTAATTGATGATATAACATCATTTTTAATAATGTTAAAGTAGTTTTCATCAAATCCATCTTTAGTTACATTAGGATTAAATAATACTTCACAAAGAAATTCTATTGATTTTGATAGATATTCATCTTTTGTATACTTTGGATTTAAAAAATCAAGCGCAAATGAAAATGATAATGAATTTCCTGTTGATGTAAATGAAGATGCTACTCTGCTTCCATATAATTCTTCTCCTTTTATTGCTATTTTATTTTTAGTATTATAT
Source organism: Bacteroides helcogenes (assembly GCA_963596555.1). Classification (GTDB taxonomy): domain Bacteria; phylum Bacillota_I; class Bacilli_A; order RF39; family UBA660; genus CAG-1000. The sequence goes on along the minus strand of CAVBMP010000133.1, from coordinate 5,954 downwards.
TTTTTAGTTGTATAAACCATGTTTTTTGTTAATAATACTCCATAAGGTACATCATTTTTATCATATTTTTTAGTTAAAAATACTACTACATTCATTATTTTAAATCTATCACTATTTATTAAATGTAATGTATAATTGTCTTCTATTATTTTTTTATATTCCATATTAATCTCCTTAAGTTATATTTTACCTGAAAAAAAGAAGAAAATCATCATCTTCCTTTTTATTATTTACAAAAACTATTCTTTTATAATAGATTCAAGTGCTAAAAATATCATTTCATCAAGTTTTTGTTCTCTAGCTTTAGCATCTATTTCTTCATGAGTGATTAAATTATCACTAATAGTTAATATTGCAGTTGCTTTCTTTAAGAATTTTTTTGCATTATAGAAAAGTGCATAACATTCCATTTCAACTGCTTTACAACCCATTTCAATGAATTTAGAATAATCTTTATTTTCAGTATAAAATGCTTCAGTAGTATGAACTCTACCTAGTTTAGCATTTATTCTTTTAAGTGCAGCAGTTTGCATAATTATTCCATTTAAATCACCTGAAGAATTAATAATTTCTATATCTTCTCTTCCTGCTTCTTCGTCAAAATATGTCTTTGAATAACATGAATCTGCGACTAGTAAGTCATATACCTTTAACTCTTCACTATAACTTCCAGCAGTACCTATTCTGATTATTGCATCTACATCATAATCATTAAATAATTCATAACTATAAATTCCCATACTTCCAATTCCCATACCACTTGAAAATATTGTTACTTCAACATCTTTATAAGTGCCTGTATATGCAAGTTCTCCTCTTAAAGTATTTACAAGTTTTGGATTCTTTAGATATTTATTTGCTATGTGCTTAGCACGATTAGGATCTCCAGGCATTAAAACTCTTTTAGCAATTTGTCCTTTTTCTGCTTCTATATGTACAGTCATTATTCATCATTCCTTTCTTCTAGTTTGATAAGTACATCTCTTGGTTTGCTTCCCTTAGCAGGACCAACTATGCCTTCTTCTTCAAACTGATCTATTATTCTTGCCGCTCTATTATATCCAATACTATATTTTCTTTGTATTAATGAAGCACTTATTTGTCCCATTCTTACAGCATAATCAAGTATTTCATTATATAGAACGTCTTTATTCTCATTATTACCACTACCAGCTGAACCACCAAATGATGAAGATGAATTGTTTGTTTCTAAATTAGTAAATTTCTCGCTATATCTTGGTGGATGAGATTTTGATTTAACAAAATCTACTACTCTTTGTATTTCATCATCACTTACAAAACTTCCCTGTACTCTTGTTGGTGTATTATCATCCATTGGTTTATATAACATATCACCTTTACCAAGAAGTTTCTCTGCTCCGGTCATATCTAAAATAGTACGACTATCTATTGATGAGGATACTGCAAAAGATATTCTTGTTGGTATATTTGATTTTACTACACCAGTAATTACATCTGTAGATGGTCTTTGTGTAGCAACTATTAAATGGATACCTGCAGCTCTTGCAAGTTGAGTTATTCTCATAATTGAATCTTCAACTTCTTTAGCAGCAACAAGCATCAAATCAGCAAGTTCATCAATTATAACAAGTATAAATGGCATTTTTTTAAGTCCACAATCAGGATTTTTCTTAAGTTGCTTTTCAATATATTCATTATAAGTTGATATGTTTTTAGTACCACTATTTTTAAATGTTTCATATCTATCATCCATCTCAACTACTATTTTTTGTAATGCAGCACTTGCTTTTTTAGGATCAGTAACAACAGGCATAAGTAAATGAGGTATTCCTTCATAAGCATTAAATTCTACTTTTTTAGGATCAACAAGTACCATTTTAACTTCATCAGGTGTCGTTCTCATAATAATTGAAAGAATTATATTATTAATACATACACTCTTACCACTACCAGTTGCACCAGCTACTAACATATGAGGTGTTTTATTTATCTCAACACATTTAACATTACCCATTATATCTCTACCAAGAGGTGCTGCTAATTTAGAATCCTTATATTTAGGATTACGCTCTAAATCTTCCATTATTTCTCTCATTGATACAGGTATTATTGTTTGATTAGGTATTTCTATACCAACAGTACTTTTACCTGGTATAGGTGCTTCTATTCTAACTTCCTTTGCTGATAATTCAAGTGCTATTTCTCTTGATATGCTAAGTACTTTATTTACTTTAGTTCCTCTTTGTAATTCCATTTCATATTGAGTAACCGCAGGTCCTACATGTATTTCTATTACTTTAGCAATCATACCAAAATCATTAAATACTCTTTCAAGTTTTTTAGTATTCGCAGCGATAACTTCTGTTGAATTAACTTTACCTTTTGATTTAGGCATATTAAGTAAATTAATAGATGGTTTAACATAAGGTGTATCACTCGTATCAGCACTCGTATCAACAACAGGTTCTTTAACTTCTTCTTTAACTTCTTGTTTTCTTTCTAGATAATCTTCAACACTAGTTATAACAACTTTATTATCTTTAAGTGGTTCTTTTACTGGAGGAGTTATATCTTTAACAGATACATTTTCTTCTTCATCTTCATCACTTGTTTCTTTCTTTCTAAATATTCTTTTAAACGGAGAAAATATTGTACTTAAACAATCACTAAGTGTTAAATCAAATAACATTATAAGTCCAAATGAAGCGATAATTATTATAACAATGTATGTACCTTCTATATCAAATAATGGTACAAATGCAAAAGTAAATATTGCACCTAACATACCACCACCAGTATTTCTTATTTCACTATCAGTATCATAAGCAACTGCGATATTATTATAAGTTTCAGTTATTATATTTGTTTTAATATTATTACTACTTACATAATTAATATGTGAAAATAGTAGTATAGCAAAGATAATTGAATAAACTCCAATAAGTCTTCCAGTAAAATAATTTGGTTTTTCTCTTTTTCCTATTAAATATAATGATAAGCAAACAGATAATATCAAAAATGCTGCCCACCAATTACCAAACAAGAATATAGCAAACTTTTTAATTATTCCACCAACTATACCTTTTTTACCTAAACCTAATATAGAAAGCACTAAGACAATTATTCCTACACATTCTTTTTTATATTTAAAACCAGTATTTTCTTCTATTTTTTGTTTTTTTCTTTTAGCCACTTTAAGTCACCTAACTTTCCATTTTGCTGAGTAATTTCTTATGTATTCCAGGTTCAACTATATTAAGTGTATTCAAAACTATTTCTAATGAATCTTTATAGTTACCTTTATTAAATGCCTTAGTAGCTCTGATTAAACCTGACTCTACTTCAGAATTACTTGATCTATATCTATTACCATAAACAATTGCCATTTCTGCCATAGCCGCTGTTTTAGTAGTACTAGCTGCTGTCTTAAATAATTTAAGTGCTAAGTCTCCTGCTGTTTCAACCCTTAAATTTAATGTCTTAATTGAAATAGGTTTCTTATCTAATTCTTTATTAATTTCTTTTACCGCATCATATGCTTCTTTCATCTCAACATAAAATTGATCTGGTATTTTAGGTAAATCATAATCTTTAATTTTATATTTAGAATTATTTATAATACTCTTAATTTCAAATAATTGGTCCCTTGCTCTTGCTTCATCTTCTTTTAAACTTCCTAAATTTTTAAGTGTTGACTCTAATTTATCTTCAACTTTAGATAAAGAAACTGCAACAAGTTCACAGTCATTACTTAATTTAGAATAAGGCATAATCTTACATAAACTTCTATCATTTACAAGTTTAAAACTATCTTTAACACTTATTAATTCTTTATTAATCTCATCTATAATTTTAATATCATCATCACTAAGATCATATGTATCTTTTAAATTACTAATCTCAGCATAAAGATTTTTAACAATGCTTGTTACTTTAGATAATCTCTCAGTTATATTAATAAGACCACGTTCATACTCTTTCTTACCCCTTTTTTCTGCATCAAAATCACTATATATAGATTCGTAATAATCAAGTAATGTTTTTAAATCAAATATAGAATCTTGTAAGTTTAATACTTTAAGTTTATCCATAATTTCACTAATTTTCTTATTAGTCTCTTCTATATTATAATCTAAATTTAAATATTCTAAGTTATATCCAGCTCTTACAAGTTTAGTACTAATACTTTTAATATCATTCATTTTCTTTGGAAGAATCATAGTTGACATAAGTATAATAGTTGGCGCTTCTTCTATAACAATACTAATGTTATGAATCATATCATCAAGTGCTTTAACTATTTTACCTAATTCTTCATATTCATGATTTTGCATTGCAACTTCAAATCCACTGAATAATTTATCAATATTTTCAAATTGCAATTCTATTGGATTACATATATCTCCATATTCATTTTTATTTTTATTGTATTTAAATACCACTTCTCTATATAGACTTTTTAATTTAGTAACTGCTTCTCTATTTCTTTCTTCACTCTCAGTTAATTCTTTTATTTCATTTAATAATTTATATGATTTTGCTTTAACATGAAAGATATTCTTTTCAGCTAGTGAAAGTGCTTCCTTAGCAGCTTTATAATCCTTATTAACACAACGATTTTCTACATCAATTAAATTATCTGTTAATTTAGGCATATCTTTATTTTCTATATTATCATATCTTTTTTTCCAAGATTCTACTAATTCTTCAGTCTTTTTATTATTAACAAGTTTACTTGCTTTTGAAAGTTCACTCATTAATTGAGAAGATATAATCAAATTCTTTTCAGTTGTTAATTTATCTACTGAAGATAATATACTATTCTTCCTTTTGTTTTTAATTATAATTGTAAGTATAAATAAAAGTGCTGATAATAAAATAAATACACCAGCAATTATTATAGTTGTCTTATTCATATACTATCCTCCTTATACATTTTAACATATTTAATTTTTTTTTTGTAGTAGTTTACATACAAAAACCAAGTTTTTTACTTGGTTATTTTTTTCTAAGAGTTGGTTTATTAATTATTTCTTTTGTTTTATATCCCATTATATAATATTTCATATCATTTCTAAATTTATTAAATTTGACTTTGATATCCTCATCTATATTCTCTTTATAGTCTAGTTTTAACATATCAAAAGCAATCTTGCAAAAATCATAATCGATATCACTAGTCAAATCGCTATTATCTGCATTATATATAAGTACATTACCTGGCACAATTGAACGAGAAGCCTTCAAAGTCCCATTAGAAATTGGCATCTCAATTGGATTTGGCACATCAGGATATACTATATTAGAAGTATGTTGCTTTAATTTAAGCATTTCTCTAATTTGAGAAATCATATATTCTAGTTGTCTTCTTTTTCTAAAAGTATCAATTAAATAAGAGACAGTATCTGAATTAAACTCATCACTCTTAGTAGACTCATAATATAATTCTCTTTTAAAAAAATCAATAAGTTTTTTAAGTCCAGTTTCACTATAACTTGCAAGTTCATTATAATCAGCTACTATCCCATTATTCATCAAATATTCTATTTGAGATTTATCTTCAATTTTATAATATTTACTCAAATCTCTTTGATGCCTTTTCTTACTGATGTCCATGTACATACTTACAGGAAATTGTGTATCATCATATATAAGATGCTCTAAGTCATATCCCTGTATATAGCATTCATTATTACTAATTATTTTCATACCTACCTCCACTTAGTTATTTATACTTTTATTATATAGGAAATATTCGAAAATGACAAACTTTTTTTATAAATTAAAAAATAGAGATTTCTCTCTATTATTATTCATATTGGTAGCGACGGAGAGATTCGAACTCACGACCTCCTGGGTATGAACCAGATGCTCTAGCCAACTGAGCTACATCGCCATTTCAAATAGTGGTTTAATTATATCAAATAAATTTATCATAATCAATAGAAAAATTAAAAAAAGTATACATTTAG
>CAVBMP010000132.1:0-4935 GCA_963596555.1 Bacteroides helcogenes | reverse complement strand
ACTAGATGAGGTGATAATTGAATACATTGGCAAACTTTAATGGTTTGCTTTTTTGATGATATTGACTTATCAATATAATTTGTAGTAAAATTGTATTGGAAGAGAGGCTAAAAAGTATGTATGAAGATAAGAAGTTTCTAACTGCTAGAGAAATACTTGAAAAGGATTTTAAAATAGATGCTAGAGGATATAGACCACAAGAAGTGGATCAATTTTTAGATTTAATTATTAAAGATTATGTTGATTTTGAAACAACTACTAAAAGATTAATAACTGAAATTAAAGCATTAGAATCTGATAATGCTAAGTTAAAAGCAGAGATTAGAAACTTAAAGTCATCACTTGAAATAGCCAAATCTGCAAGTCCAAAGGGCGTAACTAATGTTGATTTATTAAAAAGAATCAGTGATTTAGAAAAAGTAGTTTATGGAGAAGAATAATTTTTTAGACAAACGCTGCATATTTACTATGTAGAGGAAAGTCCATGCTCACTCATGCTGGAATGCATGAAAGTGTTCGTGCTAAGGGAAAAAATAACCTTAGGTAATACAAGGTATTAACGGCTGCGAAATAATCAAGACCTGATTAAATTAGCTATAAAAGTGCCATAGTGACGATGACTCTTAGGAATAGGAGTAGTGGAACGAGGTAAACCCCACGAGTGAGAAACCCAAATTTGGTAGGGGAACTCTTACGAATGAATAATAAAGGAGTAAGGGAGGGAGCAATCCTTAGATAAATGTTTGTCACCTTATAAAGGTACAGAACATGGCTTATTAAAAATTATTGCTTTTTTTTATTTTATATAGGAGATTAATGTGAAGGAAATAGGACAATGTTTTAAAGAAGCAAGAGAAAGTATTGAACTTTCTAAAGAAGAAGTTTTAAGAGATTTAAATATTTCGGAAAGTCAACTTGATAATTTAGAAGATGGAAATGCTAATGCTTTTAAAGATATATTTTTTCTTAAAGATTTAATTAAAAAATATGCTATATATTTGAATCTTGATGAAGATGAAATAATGGATAAATTTAATGATTTTATATTTGGATATACATCTAGAATCCCGGTAAATGATATATTGGAAAAAACTAGAGAGATGAAAGTTATTGAAAAGAAACAAGCAGAAAATAAGGTAGTATCTCCATATACATCACCTAAAAAAACTAATAATTATAAATATATTGTTATTTATTTATTATCAATAATTGTTATGATAATTTTAATAATATTGATAGTGCATTTTATTAAAAATAGTAATGTGGATAATTTATCTATAGTATTTGATGAAATTGAAAGGAGATTTTAATATGAACGTTCCAAATAAAATAACTATATGTAGAATAATTCTTTCTATATTATTGATAATTCTTATGATATTTCCAATGAATAGAATAGGAATTGATTTTCCGGAATTTCAAATTAATGGTAAAATAATAATAGATAGTAAATACATAATATGTGGGATAGTTTTTCTAGTGGCATCTTTAACTGACTTTTTAGATGGTCATTTAGCAAGAAAATATAATTTAGTTACTGATTTAGGTAAAGTAATGGATGCGATCGCTGATAAAATATTAGTAAATGCAATATTAATTATTTTGGCAGTAAATGGTTATATAAGCGTTGTTATTCCAGTTGTTATTGTTTCAAGAGATATTATTGTTGATTCAATTAAAATGGTTGCTGGTCAAAAGTCAGGAGCAGTAGGGGCATCCAAGACAGGTAAGATTAAAACTGCTTGTATGATGTGTGGTATAACATTATTGTTTTTCTATAACTTACCATTCTCATTAATTAATATTAATCCCGCTAGAACATTAATTATGATTGCTACTGTATTATCAGTAATATCTGGTGTGGAATATTATATTAAAAATAAGAAATATATAATAAATAATTAAATATTGAAAAGGAATAAATTAGATTTTTATTCTTTTTTTAATGGCAAAAAATAATTATATTTGTTAGTTAAATTATAAAAAATAATTATGAGATATCTTTTAAACCAATAATTAAATTTTATATCAAACAATTGTTTGTAAAAAAGTATTGACAAAGAAAAATATTTAGTTTACAATTAAATTATCAAAGGAGAATTAACTATGAAAAAAGACAAAGATAAAACTTTAGATCAAGTGCTTGCCGATATTGAAAAACAATTTGGTAAAGGCGCTATTATGAAATTAGGAGAAAAAGGAGTTAGAAATGTAGATGTTGTATCAAGTGGCTCTTTAATGCTTGATAGAGCTTTAGGTGTGGGTGGATATCCAAAAGGAAGAATAATTGAAATATTTGGACCTGAGTCAAGTGGTAAAACTACTATTGCATTACATGCGATTGCTGAAGTACAAAAAACAGGTGGTAGAGCGGCATTTATTGATGCAGAACATGCTTTAGATCCTGTATATGCTAAAAAATTGGGTGTTGATACAGATGAATTATTATTATCACAACCTGATACTGGTGAACAAGCATTAGAAATAGTAGAGGCATTAGTTAGAAGTGAAGCTATGAGTATTATAGTAATTGACTCAGTTGCTGCATTAGTTCCACAAGCTGAAATTGAAGGTGAAATGGGAGATAGTCATGTTGGTTTACAAGCAAGACTTATGAGTCAAGCATTAAGAAAATTAGGTGGAATTGTTAATAAGACTAATACTATTTGTATATTTATAAATCAATTAAGAGAGAAAGTTGGAGTTATGTTTGGTAATCCTGAAACTACTCCTGGTGGTAGAGCACTTAAATTCTATTCAACTGTTAGATTAGATGTTAGACGTGGTGAGCAAATTAAAGTTAATGGAGACGTTCTTGGTAACAAAACAGTTATTAAAGTAGTTAAAAATAAGGTTGCTCCTCCTTTTAAAACAGCAGAAGTTGAAATTATGTATGGTGAAGGAATTTCTAAAATAGGTGAAGTTATTGATTTAGCAGCAAGTATGGGAATTGTTGATAAGAGTGGTGCATGGTTTAGTTACAAAGGTGAAAAGATTGGACAGGGTAAGGAAAATGTTAAACTTGTACTTAAAAATAACAAAGCATTATATGATGAGATAAGTAAAAAAGTTAGAAATGACTTATTTAATACTGAAGAAGTAGAAAAACCTAAAAAGAGTGAATAATTCATTCTTTTTTGATATAAAATTGGAATTAAATAATAAAATATGATAGAATCAAATAAGAGGTGAATAATATGTCATTTAAAATATATAATACACTTGGACATAAGATAGAGGAATTTGTTCCATATAATAAAGATAAAGTAACTATGTATACTTGTGGACCTACAGTATATCATTATGCTCATATTGGTAATTTAAGATCATATATATGTGAAGATGTTCTTGAAAAGGCACTTAATTATTGTGGATATAATGTTAAGAGAGTTATGAATATTACTGATGTAGGGCATTTATCTAGTGATGCTGATACTGGCGAAGATAAGATGTTAAAAGGTGCTAAAAGAGAGCATAAGACAGTATTAGAGATTGCAGATTATTATACAAAGTGTTTTAAGAGTGATTGTGAAAAGTTAAATATTAAATGGCCTGAAACAGTTGTTCCTGCGACTAGTTTAATAGATGATTACATTAAATTTATTGAAGTGTTAATGGAAAAAGGTTATGCTTATTTTACAAATGGCAATGTTTATTTTGATACATCTAAACTTAAAGATTATTATCAACTAACAAATCATAATGAAGAAGAACTTATGCATGGTGTTAGAGATAGTGTTGAAGAAGACACAAATAAAAGAAATAAAACTGATTTTGTACTTTGGTTTACCAAATCTAAATTTGATAGTCAAGAATTAAAATGGCAAAGTCCATGGGGCATGGGATATCCTGGATGGCATATAGAATGTTCTTGTATTTCATTAAAATATCTAGGTGAACAATTAGATATTCACTGTGGTGGGGTTGATAATATTTTTCCACATCATACTAATGAGATTGCTCAAACTGAAAGTTATATAGGTAAGAAGTGGTGTAATTATTGGTTTCATGTAGAACATTTAAATGATAAAAGTGGTAAAATGAGTAAATCTAGTGGAGAATTCTTAACAGTTGATTTACTTATTAAAAAAGGATTTAATCCTTTAGCATACAGATTATTTTGTTTACAATCACATTATCAAAAACAATTATTATTTACTTATGAGTCACTTGAGGGTGCTCAAAATACTTATGATAAATTAATTAGTAGAATTAAATCTATAACTGAGGATTCTAGTGAAATTAATAATGAAAAATTTGAAGAATATAATTGTAAATTTAAAGAGACATTATGTGATAATTTAAATACTTCTAATTCATTAACAGTGTTATATGATGTTCTTAAGAGTGATTTAAATAATAATACTAAACTTGCATTAATAAAATCATTTGATAAGGTATTATCACTTGACTTAATCAGAGAAGAAAAACATGATGATGAGTTAGTTGCTTACATAGAAGATATGATATCTAAAAGAAGTAATGCAAAAAAAGAAGGAAATTATGAACTTGCTGACTCAATAAGAAATGAATTATTAGAAAAAGGAATAGTGCTTAAAGATACAAGAGAAGGAACTATATATGAAATAAAATAAATCCGTTGTGATTTATTTTTCTTTAGAAATTTGGTACAATTATTATGGTGATAAAATGGTTGTTAGAAAACTTAATTATTTTAGATTAATTTCTTTCATAGTAGTTTTATGCTTGATAGTTTTTGGAATTGTTAAATTAGTGTCATTTATTAATTATAGAGGTACTAGTGAATATAAACTATTAAAAGTAGGTTATAGTCAAAAAGAAGTTGATGTATTAACAAAAGAATTAACTAAAGATGAAATTAACAAGTTATTAACAATGAAAAAGAATAGTGACATAGTTAGTTTATCTAAAGAAAAATATTTTATATTTAAAAATATTGATAAGTATTTAGAA
>CAVBMP010000131.1:0-4407 GCA_963596555.1 Bacteroides helcogenes | reverse complement strand
CCGCTAGTAGTGGAGATGATTCTATGGAAGGTCGTGTAATGATTAATCCTAAGACTGGAGATGAAATGAACGGACTTCTTGTATGTGTTAGATATGATAATAATGATTTATTAAATAGAAAACTTGTTTCATATATTATTGAGGAGTGAACAATATGATAATGTCAAATAACTTCTTTATTACAAGAAAAGAATTTCCAAATGATGAAAGTGTTATTTCTTCTGCATTACTTATTAAAAGTGGAATGATATATAAAAATGATAATGGTATTTATACATATCTTCCGATGGGACTAAAAGTAATGAATAATATAAAAGATATTATAAGAGAAGAAATGAAAAGAATAAACTGCGATGAATTACTAATGCCGTCACTTGTCAAAAGTGATGTTTTTGAGGTTACTAATAGAGAAAAAATATTTGGAAGTGAGTTATTTAACATTAAAAATAGGGATAACATAATATATAATTTATGTCCTACTTCTGAAGAGTTATTTGCATTACTTGCAAGAGATAAAGTAAGAAGTTATAAAGATCTTCATTTTACAATATATCAAATAAGTAATAAATATAGAGATGAAGAACATCCTAAATATGGGATTATAAGAAAAAAAGAATTTATTATGGCTGATGCATATAGTTTTGATGCTGATGAGTCTGGTCTTGATATTAGTTATGATAAGATGTATCAAGTGTTTAAAAATACTTTTAGAAAATTAGGTCTTGATACTTTAGTAGCTGCATCTGATCCTTCTCTTATGAAAGGAATATTAAGTGAAGAGTTTCAAGTTATATGTGACTATGGAGATAATGATATAGTTAAATGTGATAATTGTAGTTATTGTACTAATATTGAATTTGCTAGTTCATATAATGCATTTAGAAGAGAAAAAGTTAAGATAAGGCCAAGAAAAGAAGTATATACACCTGGAGTTAAAAGCGTTAAAGACTTAAGTGAATACTTAACAGAACCATTAACTAATATAATAAAATCATTAGTATTAAAAGTTGATGAAAAATATATAATGGTACTTTTAAGAGCAGATGCTGAACTAAATATATTAAAGCTTAAGAAAATAATTAAATCAGGTAATATTACAATACCTAGTGAAGAAGAATTAACTAAGTTTGATTTATATAGAGGAAGTATCGGACCAGTTGATATTGATTTTGAAATAATAGCTGATAATGAAGTTAAACAAATGTATAATGCAGTATGTGGTTCTAATAAAAGAGATTATCATTATATAAACATTAATCCTGGTATAGATTTTAAAGTGAGTAAGTATGCTGATTTAAAAATATTTAATTCTTCATCATTATGTCCTAGATGTAAAAGCACTGCATCTATATTAAAAGGTATTGAGGTAGGCAATATATTTAAATTAGGTACTGCTTATAGTGAAATATACAACTTAAGATATTTAGATGAAAAGAATGAGTTTAATTATGTACATATGGGTTCTTATGGTATAGGAATAGATAGATGTATGGCAGCAATAGTTGAAAAGAATCACGATGAGAAAGGTATTATTTGGCCTATTAAAGTTGCTCCATATAAAGTTGGAATAGTAATAGTTAATGTTAATGATAGAGAAGCATATAAATATTCAATGAGACTTTATGATAAATTAAATTCACTTCAAATAGATACTATAATTGATGATAGAAAAGTATCTCCAGGTAATAAATTTAATGATATGGATTTAATAGGAGTACCAATTAGAATAACAGTAGGTCATTCTCTTAATTATGGAAAAGTAGAAATTAAATTAAGACATGAACTTACTAGTTATGAAATAGATATTAATTATTTATTAGATGAAATAAATAAAATATAAAAGAATTTTAAAAATTGTTGAATTTTACTGAATTTAGTGTTAGAATTAACATATCTTTTGTGAAGAAGTAGTAGTGAATTATATTTACTTTAAGAGAGCTAATAAATGGTGAGATATTAGCAGTAAATACTCATGAATTCACCTTCACTAAAAAAGAACGTATATTGGCGTTAACAATTAAAGAGCATGATAAGTCATGAATTAAGGTGGTACCGCGGAAAAATCCGTCCTTAGTTTATGGCTTTTTTATTTTAAGGAGGAGAAAATGAAAGAAAAATTAAATATTTTAAAAAATGAAGCATTAGAAGAAATATCTAAATGTAATGATGAATTTAGTATTAATAATACTAAGAGTAAATATTTAGGTAAAAAAAGTGAATTTAGCGAGATAATGTCTAACATGAAAACACTAAGTAATGAAGAAAAAAAAGAAGTTGGAGCTCTTTCTAATGAATTTAGAATCAGTGTTAATGATGCGATTAATTTAAAGTTAAAAGAAATCAAAGAAGAGGCACTTAAAAAGAAATTAGAAAAAGATAAAATTGATATTACACTACCTAGTAAGAAAAATAAAAGAGGTACTATTCATCCACTTACTAAGATAAGAGAAGAGATTGAAGACTTATTTATCTCTATGGGATATGATGTTGTTGATGGACCTGAGGTTGAAACTGATAAATATTGTTTTGAGATGCTAAATGTACCAAAAGGACATCCAGCAAGAGATGCTCAAGATACATTTTATATTGATGATGAGTTATTACTTCGTACTCAAACATCTGCGATGCAGGTAAGATATATGTTATCTAAGGCAGATAAAAAACCATTTAAAATGATTTGTCCTGGTAAAGTATATAGAAGAGATGATGATGATGCGACTCATTCACATCAATTTATGCAAATAGAAGGTCTAGTTGTAGGAAAAGATATTTCTCTTTCTGATTTAAAAGGTACTTTAGAATTACTTGTTAGAAAGATGTTTGGTAAAGATAGAAATATTAGATTTAGAGCAAGCTATTTTCCATTTACTGAACCATCTTATGAAGTAGATGTATCATGTTTTAATTGTAATAATAAAGGTTGTAATATTTGTAAACATACAGGATGGATTGAAATATTAGGTAGTGGTATGGTTCATCCTAATGTACTTAGAGATTGTGGATTTGATCCAGAAGAATATACTGGTTTTGCTTTTGGACTTGGAATTGAAAGAGTAGCAATGCTTAAATATGGTATTAATAATATAAGACTTTTCTATTCTAATGATGAAAGATTCTTAAATATCTTTGATAGAGAGGAGATATAATATGAAGTTAAGTAGAAAATTTGTAAATGATTATACTAAAATAGATGATATTGATACTGGGTATTTAACTGATGAAATGGTTAGAATTGGTAATGAGAGTGAATCTATTAAAACATTAGTTTCTGCGACTAAATTAGTTATAGGAGAAGTTATAGAATGCATTCCTCATCCAGAAAGTGATCACTTGAATCTATGTAAAGTTGATATTAAAAGTGAAGTGTTGAATATAATATGTGGTGCGCCTAATGTTAGAAAAGGTATTAAAGTAATAGTGGCATTAGATGGTTGTGTATTACCAAAAGGAACTATTAAAAAATCAATAATACTTGGACATGAATCTAATGGTATGCTTTGTGCTTTAGATGAGTTAGGTATTGAACAAAAATATCTTAAAAAAGAAGATATTGATGGTATTAGTGAACTATCAAGTGATGCACCTGTCGGAGAAGATCCGATTAAATATTTAGAACTTGATGATGAGATTATTGATTTTGAACTTACATCTAATAGAGCAGATTTATTAAGCGAATTAGGTCTTGCTTATGAAGTATCTGCGATAACTGATAGAGAAGTAGTAGAACCTAAGATTAAATATAATGAAATTGATAAAAATATTAGTGATGAGTTAAATCTTAAAGTTGAAACTGATAATGTATTTACATTCTTAACAAAGAAAGTAATTAATGTTGAAATAAAAGAAAGTCCTAATTTTATTAAAAATAGACTTATCGCATGTGGTATTAGACCAATAAATAATGTAGTAGATATTTCTAATTATGTAATGTTAGAAACAGGACAACCATTGCATTTTTATGATGCTGATAGACTTGGGGACACTATTAGTGCAAGAATGGCACATGATGGGGAAAAAGTAACTACTCTTGATAATAATGAAAGAATACTATCAAGTAATGATATTGTTATAACTAACGGAAAAGAAGCTATAGGTTTAGCTGGAGTTATGGGCGGACTTTCTACTGAAATAGAAAGTACTACTAAAAATGTAGTTATTGAGTCAGCAATCTTTAGACCAATTAATATTAGAAATACATCTAAAAAAATATTAAGAAGTGAAGCAAGTTCAAGATATGAAAAAGGACTAGATGTTAATAGATGTTATTTTGCTATTGAAAGAGCATGTACTTTACTTTCAATGTATGCATCTGGGCAAGTATATAAAGGAATGCTTGAATATAATACACTTGATAGAAATAATAAAGAAATAGATATTACACTAGATAAAATTAATTCAGTATTAGGA
>CAVBMP010000130.1:0-4699 GCA_963596555.1 Bacteroides helcogenes | reverse complement strand
GGATATATTAATTTATGATATAGATTATGTTCCAGTAGGAAAAGATCAGAAGCAACATGTAGAACTTGCAAGAGATATCGCAGAAAGATTTAATAAAAAATATGGACAAACTTTCAATATACCAACTGCGATGATTCCTGAGAATGTTAAATTAATAATGGATCTTGTAGATCCAACAAAGAAAATGAGTAAATCAGCTGAGAATAAGAAAGGCTCTATATTCTTGCTTGATGATGTAGAATTAACAAGAAAGAAAATAATGGGAGCAACTACTGATAGTGAAATGATAATCAAATATGATATGGAAAATAAACCAGGTATTTCTAATTTGATTAATATCTATACTAGTTTAAATGGTAAATCAATTTCTGAAGTAGAGCAAGAATTTGAAGGTAAAAACTATGGTGAATTTAAAAAATGTGTTGCTGATATAGTTGTTTCTAAAATACTAGAAATTCAAGAAAAATATAATAAATATATTAATAGTGAAGAAATAGATAAAATATTAGATGAAGGACGTGACTTCACAAGAAAAATAGCTGCAGAAAAATTTAAAGATATGAAACATAAAATAGGATTAGGAAGAGACTAATCCTTGATATATTGATAAAAATATATTTGTATGTTAATATCAAATCAGAGGTGTTAAGAATGAATATTTTAATGAATAATCCAATGACTGGAGATAATATCATGGTAAGTATTGCTGTGTTATTACTTGCTTTAATAGTGATAATTACTTGTTTATTAATGATTGTTAAGAGAAAGAAAAAATAAATTATATCAAGAGGTGAATAATTAATGAAAATTTCAACTAGAGGAAGATATGCTCTTCGAGTAATGATAGATTTAGCTATAAATGAAAATAATGGTTACATATCATTAAAGGATATAGCAAATAGGCAAGAAATAAGCATGAAATATTTAGAACAAATTGTTTCTGTGTTAAATAAAGCAGGATTAGTTGATGCATTAAGAGGTAACAATGGTGGATATAAATTAAATAGAAAACCAAGTGAGTATAAGGTTGGCGAAATATTAAGAGTGTCAGAAGGGGATTTAACTCCAGTTTATTGTATACATGAAAATTGTTCTAGAAAGAAAAATTGCAAATCTTATTCTTTTTGGAAAGGTCTAGATAAAACAATAACTGACTATGTTGATAGTAAAACTTTAGAAGATTTAATCAAATAAATCTTTTTTATTTTGTTTTATTCCTATTGACTAGGTAGGAATAAAATAGTATAATTCCTATTAGATTAATAGGAAAGGAAATTTTAAATGAAAAACATATATTTTGATAATGCAGCTACTACTAAGATGGATAGTTCTGTACTTAATGATATGATGCCTTATCTAACTGATAACTATGGTAATGCATCTTCAATATATAGTCTTGGAAAGGTTTCAAGACAAGCAATAGAAGAATCTCGTAAAAAGATCGCTAATATCTTATCGTGTAAACCAGATGAAATATATTTTACTGCTGGTGGTAGTGAAAGCGATAATACTGCGATTAAAGGAATAGCAAGAGCAAATAAAAGCAAAGGGAATCATATAATTACATCTAAAATTGAACACCCTGCAGTACTTGAAAGTTGTCATGAACTTGAAAAAGAAGGTTTCGAAGTTAGTTATATTTCAGTAGATGAAAATGGGACAATTGATATAGAAGAATTAAAAAGCAAAATAAATGAAAAAACTATATTAATTAGTATTATGACTGCTAATAACGAAATTGGAACTATACAACCTATAAAAGAAATAGGCAAAATTGCACATGAGCACAACGTATATTTTCATACAGATGCTGTTCAAGCAATCGGAAGTCTTAAAATTGATGTAAATGAAATGAATATTGATAGTTTATCTCTATCAGGACATAAATTTTATGGACCTAAGGGAGTAGGTGCATTGTATGTAAAAAGTGGAGTTAAATTTAACAAATATATTTCTGGTGGACATCAAGAAAGAAATAAAAGAGCAGGTACCGAGAATGTTGCAGCTATAGTGGGACTTGCTAGTGCTATAGAAAAAGCATATAAATATTTAGATGAACATAATAAAAAAATCTCTGAATTAAGAGATTACTATGAATCATGTGTTACTAGCAAAATACCATGTGTAAAAATAAATGGTAATGTTAAAAACAGATTGCCAGGTAATAGTAATATTTCTTTTAGATATATAGAAGGAGAAGGTTTACTATTAAACCTAGATTTAAAAGGAATATGTGCATCAAGTGGAAGCGCTTGTACATCAGCATCTCTTGATCCATCACATGTCTTACTTGCTATAGGTTTACCTCATGAGATTGCTCATGGTTCTCTTAGAGTTTCTATTGGAAAATATAATACTAAAGAAGAAATAGATTATTTAGTTGATAGTTTAGTTGAAATAGTAAGCAAATTAAGAAATATGTCTCCATTATGGGAAGAATATATTGAAGGAGGAAATAAATAAGATGAATTATTCAGATAAAGTAATAGATCATTATACTAATCCAAGAAATGTTGGAAAGATTGATGATGCTTCTGGCATAGGTGAAGTTGGTAATCCTGTATGCGGAGATATTATGAAAATGTTTATCAAAGTTGAAAATAACATCATTACTGATGTTAAGTTTAAAACTTTTGGATGTGGTGCTGCTATAGCTACTAGTAGTATATCTACAGAAATGATTAAAGGTAAAACATTGGAAGAAGCATTAGAATTGAAAAATGTAGATGTTGTAAAATCACTTGATGGTCTTCCTCCTGTAAAACTACATTGCTCAGTTTTAGCAGAAGAAGCAATTCATGAAGCAATAGCTGATTTTTATAGAAAAGAAGGAAAAATGAGTGAAGAGGAAATAGTTTCTAAATGTAAACTAAAGCCTCATAAATGTCCGTTAAATAAGTGATAATTAATTCAAAAGCACTTTAATAGTTGAACCCATTTTTACTTTCGTACCACTAGATGGGGAAGAGGTAAATACATTATCACCGTTCCCAACAAATTCAACATTGAAGTCTTTAAGAAGCGTTTTAGCTTCTTTTTTTGTTTTATATTATTGCAAATAAACGCTAGATTACTAAAATTTATTTAAACAGTAAAATACAATTTACGTGAAATTGAGATAATATTGAGAAAAAATGCAACTATGATATTTTTATAACTTAAAAGTTGCATTATGCTATTTAAATAATAATTAAACGAAGTCAAGTTGCGAAAAATGTTCATATTATGATATAATAAAAACTAAGGAAGAAAAGTGATTGCAATGAAATATTTATGCACATTTGGCAGTGGTTGGGATAAAGCAATAAAAAAAGTATTTAAAAAAGAGTTTACAAATTATTATATTGAATTTATTAGTGATGGAATAATTATTTTTAATACAACAGAATTGATAGATGCGAAAAAGATGTTTTTTTTCAACAATGTTTATTTATTACTAAGAGAGAAAAAGTTTAACACAATCGATTATGATAAATGTGTTAACGAAATCATAAGTGGATTAAAGATAAATTATGACGATATTAGGAAAAACGTGAGTAATATCAATAATAAGAGTTTTAAGTTTATAAGTATAGATGGTAATCAACCTTGCAAATTAAATTATAGAAATTTAAGAAAATTAGAAATGGAAATACAAAAAAATCTAAATCTTAAAGTATCAAAAAACAAAAAACATGACTTAGATTTTGTCTTCTTAAGAAGAAATGATGGTAACATGTATTTACTATTGAAGTTATCATATAATCGAACAACAGAAAAAGATCTAGAAAAGGGAGCACTAAGACCAGAGGTGTCATATTTATTATCTTCTTTAGCAAACATAAAAGAAAATGATATAATATTGGACCCTTTTACAGGAAGTGGAGCAATTCCAAAAGAAATAATAAAACACTTCAAATACAATATGATCTTTGCATCTGAACTTGACGAGGAAAAGTATAATAAATTAAAGAAAAAATTCAAAGGTAATAACAAAAAATTTTATATAAAAAATTTTAATGCATTAAATATGAACTTTTTTGAAGACAATTTTATTGATGTTATCGTTACAGATCCACCATGGAATATTTATGAACACAAAGAAGAAGATTATACGGAATTTTACTTAAATATGTTGCAAGAAATGAAACGTGTCGTAAAACAGAATGGAAGGATCGTTATTTTAATGGGAAATGAATATGAGTTTGAAAAAGCATTATCTAAAATAAATTTGGAATTGAATGACAAACTATCTGTTTTAATAAATGGCAAAAAGGCAAAAGTGTATATTCTAACCGTTAAATAAAAGAATATAAAAGTAGATAAAGGGAGTAATGATGAAAAAAATATTAATATTATCTCCACATTTAGATGATGCAGTTTTATCATGCGGGGATCTAATATATAAATATGTAAAAATGGGTTATATTGTAGACGTGTTAACTATTTTCTCGGGAAGCGTGAATAAAAAATATTTAAGTGATGCAGCCAAACAATTTCATAGTAATTGTTTCTTAGATCATAATGCGATGCATTATAGAAAAATTGAAGATAAAAAAGCTCACGATTTTCTGGGATGCAACAGTTTATATTTAGATGAACCAGAATGCTTATATAGAGGCGATAAAGATGGATACATATACCCTGATTTAAATAATATATATCATTTATGTAAATGTCAATATTAAAATGTACAAAAAAGGGAAAATAACTATGCACA
>CAVBMP010000129.1:0-7863 GCA_963596555.1 Bacteroides helcogenes | reverse complement strand
CATTACCAAATGTAATTAAATTATATAATGATGCTAAAAAGAATACATTCTTAACAGAGGCAAAAACAATATATAAAGAAGCAGCAAATAAATATATAACTGAAAGTATGAAAGGTAATAAAGTTAATTATATAAGTTCTACTAAAAACTCTTTAGAATTAAATGGTTCAAAAGATATAGAGTATAAAATAAGATTAAATAGTGATGGAAGTGTAAGAAGATTCCAAGTTAAAAATAATAGTTACTGTATAAATGGAAAATATAATGACGCTAATGAATTAATAATAGATGATGTAACAGAAAAAGAATGTGCTGAGGTAGATGCTACATATTGCAAAAGCAATTTAAATACATTAGAGACTGGTAGCGAAGTTATAATAGGCAAATATACCTATAAATATAAACAGGGATATGTTGACTCAGGCTTGGAAAATCTAAAAGAAGATGGTTGGGGAGTAATATTAACTGACAAAGAATCAACTGATGATATAACGGAAGTTCCATGTACATTTATTGATGATAAACCGATTATATCAATGGGTTGGACTTTTAGAAATAGTAAAGCAAAAAATATAGACTTATCTGGAATAAACACTAGTCATGTAACAGAGATGCGAATGATGTTTGCACATACTGCAAATGTTAATACAATAAATCTTATTGATTTTGATACCTCAAGTGTAGAAGGATGGGGTTTGAGACAAATGTTTATTAATAGTAAAGCAAAAAACGTATATGGTCTTGAATATTTTGATACCTCTAAAGTAACTAATATGAATTATATGTTTGCACACACAAGTATAGATAATTTAAATTTAAGTAATTTTGATACTACAAATGTAACTAATATGGGTTGGATGTTCCTGAATGCTCAATATAACTCTTTAGATTTGAGTGGTTTTGATACTTCAAAAGTTATAAGTATGGCATTAATGTTTTATGGTGCAAAAATTGATGAAATAAAAGGTTTGAATAAATTCGATACATCAAATGTAATTAATATGAATAGTATGTTTTACAGAATTACAGCAAAATCTTTAGATTTGAGCAGTTTTAATACCTCTAAAGTAACCGTAACTGATTCAATGTTTTCAGAAAGCAGCGTTAAAACTATATATGCAAGAAGTGATGAAGATATAGAAAAATTTAAATCAAGTAGTGATATACCTGATGGTATAGAATTTATTAATGTTAATAAAAAATAAATAAGATTAATAGTTTGATAGAGAGCAATCTCTATTTTTAATTGTAGTAAAATTTAATTTTGATATTTAGATATTTTTTTACAAAATTTTACACTTTTTTTACAATTAAATTTATGATGGGTATTTACAAATTACTCTAAAAAGAGTAATATAGTGGTAGGAAGTGAAACAAAGTGGTAGAAAGTGGGGTGACTTATCAATGCTAATGGGTGAATATCATCATAATATTGATGAAAAGAGTCGTCTTATTATTCCTGCTAAGTTTAGAAGTGAACTAGGGGAAAGATTCGTAATCACTAAAGGTCTTGATAAGTGCTTATTTGTTTATTCTGAAACTGAATGGAACAAATTAATGCAAAAAGTATCATCCTTACAATTTACTAAAAAGAATGTTAGAGCATTTGAAAGAACATTCGTAGGTGGAGCTTCTTTAATTGAATTCGATAAACAAGGTCGAATTAATATTACCTCACCGTTAGTTCATTACGCCAATATTAAAAAAGAATGTGTTATTATTGGCGTAAGTGAACGACTAGAAATATGGAGTAAAGAAGAATTTGAAAGTTATATGAAGGATAATGAAGATAATCTTGAAGAAATAACTGAAAATATCTTCGATTGTGATATTTATGAAGCATAAGAGTGTACTATTAAATGAGGTAATAGAGTATTTAAATTTGAAACAGGGTGGTAAATATATAGATGCGACTGTTGGCTATGGTGGTCATTCAAGTCACATACTAAAGGAAATAGGAAAAGAAGGGGTTCTTTTCGCCTTTGACCAAGATGATGAGGCAATTTCATATTCAACTAAAAGACTTAGTGAAATTGGAGATAATTTTACAATATTTAAAAGTAACTTTGTTAATATGAAAAAATATGTTAATGAAAAAGTTGATGGAATACTATTTGATCTTGGTGTATCTAGTCCTCAACTAGATGATGGAGACAGAGGATTTAGTTTCCATAAAGATGCAGTTCTTGATATGAGAATGGATAAAAATAATCCACTTGATGCTAGAAAAGTAGTAAATGAATATAGCTATGATGATTTGGTTAGAATATTCTATAAATTTGGTGAAGAGAAGTATGCTAAACCAATAGCAAAAAGAATAATAAACTCAAGACCAATTAATACTACTCTTGAACTAGCAGAAATTATTAAAGAGTCTGTACCAATCAGTTATAGAAATAAATCACATCCAGCAAGAAAAGTATTTCAAGCAATAAGAATAGAAGTAAATCATGAACTTGATATATTAGAAAGTTCACTAAATGATGCGTTTGATTTACTTAATGTAGGTGGTAGACTTGTTGTAATAACATTTCATTCATTAGAAGATAAAATAGTAAGTAATGTATTTAAAAAATTATGTTCTGATGATGAATCAACAAAGAAACTTCCATTTGTACCAGATGAGTTAAAAGCAAAAGCAAAAATGATAGTTAAATTAACTCCTAGTGAAGAAGAATTAAATGAAAATAATAGAAGTAGGAGTTCTAAATTAAGAGTTATAGAAAGGGTAAGATAATGAAACAAAGAAAATACGTAAGATTTAAGGGTGAAAAAACTATGAAAAAAATAATATTTGTTCTTATTTTTGGTATTTTGTTATGTAATTTTGTTGGTAATGCTAAAATCCAATCTAAAAACTCTGAACTTCAAAGATTAAAGAGTAAAATTGAATCTCAAGAAAAATTAAACTTGAGTATGCAAATGAAAATAAATGAACTTGCATCTTTAGATAATACAATGCAGGTTGCAGATACCTTTGGTTTGGAGTATAATAATAGTAATATTAAAGTAGTTTCAAAGTAAGAGGTGTAAGATGAAGAAAACAAGAATAGTTAAGATAAATCCAATATTCATAATTATTGTTGTTTTTATTTTTTTGTGTATAATTTTTAAATTAGTATATATTGGTACTGGTAATGTTAAGGTAGGTAAAAGTACTCTTGCAGAGTTTGCTAGTGCTAGAGATACTAAGAAAAAAACACTTAGGGCAAAAAGAGGAACTATTTATTCTCGTGATGGAGAAGTACTTGCTAAAGATGTTAATAGTTATACAGTAATAGCTTATTTAGATTCATCTAGAACAAAGGATCCTAAAAGACCATATCATGTTGTTGATAAAGAACTTACTGCTGAAAAGTTAAGTCCTTTAATTAACATGACTAAAGAAAAAATACTTGAAATATTAAATACAACAGTTGATAGTTGTGATAATGATAATAATTGTAAGAAGGTTAGTCCATATCAGGTTGAATTAGGACCAGGTGGTAGAGGGATTACTGAACTTGTTAAGGATCAGATAGATGAACTTGACCTTCCTGGGATTGACTTTATATCTAGTACTAAGAGATATTATCCAAATGGTAACTTCGCATCATATACTTTAGGGTATGCTAAAAGTAATGATGAGGGACTATTTAAAGGAGAAATGGGTATTGAACTATTCTATAATAAAGAACTTACTGGTAAAGATGGATATATTGAATATCAGTCTGATTTGCAGGGATATCAAATAACTAGTACACCATCTATTGAAAAGAAGAGTACATCTGGTAATGATATATATTTAACTCTTGATGATAATGTTCAAATGTTTACTGAACAAGCAATGAAAAAGTTAGAAGAATCATCTCCTGAATGGGCAACTATATCAGTTGTTAATGCTAAGACTGGAGAGGTTTTAGGAGTTGCATCAAGCCCATCATTTAACAACAATACTCGTGATATAACATCATATTATGATCCATTTACATCATATGCATATGAACCAGGTTCAACTTTAAAAATATTTAGTTTTATGGCCGCTATAGAAAATGGTATATATAATGGTAGTGAAACTTATAAGAGTGGTACGATTAATGTAGATGAAGCAAAGATTAAAGACTGGAACAATTATGGATGGGGTGAGATTACATATGATCAGGGATTTATGGCATCATCAAATACAGCAGCCGTTAATCTTGGACTTAAACTTGGTCGTGCTAAACTAAAAGATTTTTATAATTCACTTGGTTTTGGTTCTAAAACTGGAATTAGTCTTCCTAATGAAAGTGAAGGATTAGTAAATTTTAGATATAATACTGAGATAGCAGCGGCATCTTATGGACAGGGTATGACTGTTTCTGCTATTCAAATGATACAAGCACTTACTACACTTGCGAATGATGGAACTATGATTAAACCATACATAGTATCTAAAATAGTTAATAGTGAAGATGGAAGTGTTGTTCTTGAAAATAAAAGAACTGAAATTAGAAAAGTTTGTAGTACTGAAACAGTTAATAAAATGATAGAACTAATGAGAGGAGTAGTTGATGGTTCATTTAAAGCATCTACTGGTACTGGTTATTATATAAAAGGATATGATTTAGTTGGTAAAACCGGAACCGCTCAGATTGCTTCTGAAAAAGGTGGATATTTAAAGGGAAGTAGAAATTATATTAGAAGTTTTGCTGGTTTATTTCCTGGTGAAGATCCTGAGATTATTGTTTATGTAGCGGCATCTAAATTAACAAATGCAAATGTTATGAAAACTGCGATTAAAGGACTTGTTAAAGACGTTGGAACTTACTTAAATATATATGACAGTACTGACGAAGAAGATGAAGATGTATATAGGGTTGATTCATACATTAATAAAGACACAACTACTGAAGTAGAAAGTATCAATAATTCAAATATGGAAGCAGTTGTGATAGGCGATGGAAATAAAATAATAAGTCAGTATCCAAGTGAAGGAACTACTCTAAATTTAGGGAACAAAATATTCTTAAAAACAAATGATACTAATTATAAAATGCCTAATATAAAAGGTTGGTCTAGAAGTGATGTATTAGTGTTTGCTAAGATGATTAACTTAAATGTTAATTTTGAAGGATATGGTTATGTTAAAAGTTATGATATTAAAAACGATAGTGTTATTGATATAAATAATCCTTTAAATGTAGTTTTGGAACCAAAATATAAAGAAGAAACTAAAAAAGAAGATTAATTCGACAAATTTTTTAAATTAAAAGTTATAAAATGTTCTTGAGGTGAAAACATGAGAACATTTTATTTATTTGATGTTAAAGAAAATATACTTAAAAATTACAGGAATAATTATGAAGAATTATATAGTTTACTTGAAAGTATTCATTATTTAAAAACAGAGGATATTATTTTAGGATTTAATATATATCAAAAATTAGTTAATCCAATGAAAAAAGAAGAATATAATGACTATATAAAAAAGAATAACTTAGGAAAAGAAAACTATATATGTTATAACTACACACATACTATAAATGATTTTTATTTTAATGAATCAACTAAGATGATAATAAATAATTCACATATTAAAATTAAAACTAATAAAAATGTACCATCTTTCTTTTATAATATTAGAAACTTTAAAAATATATTTGTGTGTGATTTTAATAATCATGATTATTTTTTATTAGAAGACACCATTTATTCTTCTTGCATAACATCATAAGTATGATATAATGATTATGGAGGTAAAAAGTATGCTTTATGATATTTTATATTTATTAGGTGGATTAATAGCTGGATTAGTTGCTGGATTTCTAATTGCTAAAAAGATATTTCAAAAACAATTGAAAGAAAACCCACCAATTAATGAAGAAATGATAAAAACATTAATGAGAGGTATGGGAAGAAACCCAAGTCAAAAACAAGTTAATCAATTAATGAAACAAATGCAAAAATATCAATAGAAATATTGGTATTTTTATTATATAATTATAATGGTGTTATTATGATATATAAAAGTGAAGAAGAAATGAAAGAAAAATTACAAAATGATATGGAGAATGCAAGAAAGAATATTGCAAAAGATAGAAGAGTGTTATTTTTTAAAAAACTTATAACAATTATAGTTGTTTTTTCTATAGCATTAGGACTCGTATTACTTAGAAATAAATATGGTGCGATTGAATTGAAATCTAGTTCATTTACATTATATGGTATTGAGTTTGAAAAACCATATAGTCCAATATATAGGATAGAGTTAGGTGAGAGTGTAATTAATTATGATTATACTAATGATAAAGTTTATACATTAATACCTTATTTTGTTAATTTTCATAATATAGATTCAACTGATGAAAATAAAGGTAATACTATAAAATATAATAATAATCTTTCACTTAATATTACTGCTTCTTTATGTAGAAGTAAGAATGCTAAAGGAATATATGTTGATGCTTGTTATTATTCTGATCCTGTATATGAAACTATAAATGTTGATTTAAAGAGTATTAAAATTACTAATAATGATAATGTAATATATAGTGGTATTTATAATAACAATTTAAATGATTATATTAAGAATAAAGGAAAATATGTTATAGAGATAGAATCTAACTATAATAACGTTAAAACTACTCTTATATTTAACTTGGAGGTTATATGAAATTAATACGTCACTTGCATAATGTTAATACTCATAGATTTTATGTATTTATTTTATGTTGTAAAGTAGGGATACCTTTTCAGGGACTAATGCATGATTTATCTAAATATTCTTTAAGTGAACTAATTCCTTCAGTTAAATATTTTACTGATGGTAAAAAGAGTCCGTTAACAACAGAAAAGAATCTAAAGGGATATAGTCTTGCATGGTTACATCATAAGGGGAGAAATAAACATCATTTTGAATATTGGTATGATTATGATGCTAGAATAGATACACCTGTTATACCGTTTAAATATATGAAAGAAATGGTATGTGATAGGATAGCTGCATCTAAAGTATATTATAAAGATAATTATAATAATAAAAGGGCACTTGAATACTTTAATAGTCAAAAAGATAAAATAAAAATGGATAAAAGATTAATATCTTTTTTAGAAGAGGTTTTTACAAAGTTATCTAAAGAAGGAGAAGGATTTTTAAATAATAAGAATCTTAAAGAATTATATTTGAAACATCTATCTAAATAATATATAATATTAAAGGAGTAATTTATGAAAAAGAAAATACAAGAATATTTAACATACTTAACAGCAGAATATATATATATTCCTTATGATAAAGAAGAATTATTAAGTTTACCTAAAGATAAATATGTTTATAATAATTCATGTTTAGGAACTCTTTCAAATAATCATAAAATATTTAGTCCTGTTAGTGGAAGAGTAATAGGTATTAGTAAAATGGATTATGTTGATTCTTTAAAGAATTGTCTTGTTATTGAAAATGATTTTATTGATAGACGTGAGAAATTAAATCATACTAGAAATATTAATAAACTTAAAAAGAGTGAAATAACTGAATCATTAGAAAAATATAATCTTAATAAGAAAATTAATAGTAAGACTACACTAGTAGTTAATTCTTTTTATGATAAAAAAACAGATTTAAAAGATATGGTTATTAATTATGAATCATATGAAGAAATACTAGAAGCAATAGATGAATTTATGAATATTTTTAATATGAAAACATGTTATATATCTATACCAAGTAATGATATAGTTTCAACCTCATCATATGAAAAATATATTAATGCATTTCCTAATATATGTATAGTTCATTCTAATAATAAATTTAAAGATTCAACTTGTGCATTTTATACTGTAGAAGAAATACTAGCAATATATAGAGCAATTCATTTAGATTATTTATATGATTCAGTAATG
>CAVBMP010000128.1:0-2371 GCA_963596555.1 Bacteroides helcogenes | reverse complement strand
CAGATTTAGAAGCAAGTTCATTAAATGAACTATGGCAGAAAAGTGCTAAAACAAGGGTTATGGTTGTAATTGCTATTATGATTTTTATTGCATATTTATTTATTCCAGCTTCTAATATATTGCCTGATAATTTTACTTATTTTGCAGGAAAAGCTGAATACTATATAATGATAATATTGGTGTTAATTGGTGCAACTATTATGTTTGAAACATTTATTTTAAATAAAAATGCGCCTAGCAGAAGAAAAATTGCTATTTCTTTAGTTATGTTTGCTATGTTAATAATGGCAATAACTCAAGTTTTAGTACCAAATGTAAGTTTATATCCACTTGTTTGTTCAGCACATATTTTCTTCTTGTATTTTATAATGGAAAATCCTGACATACAAGTTGCTAAGGAAATTGATATATTAAAATCAGAAATTGACAAATCTAATAGAGCTAAAACAGATTTCTTAAATAATATGTCGCATGAAATTAGAACTCCTATGAATGCTATAGTAGGATTTAGTGACTCTCTATTAAATACACCAACATTCGATGAAAATATAGCTAGAAATGATATTCAAAGCATTGCTACAGCGAGTAATAATTTATTAGATATTATAAATAACATCTTAGATATTTCAAAAATTGAGTCTAGTAAAGAAGTACTTGATAATAAGGAATATAATATATCAAAACTAATAAATGATTTATCAAATATAATTCAAACAAGAATAGGAAATAATCCAATCAAATTACACATTTATATGGACCAAAATATTCCATCTGTTGTTTATGGTGATTCAACAAAGTTATATCAAGTTCTACTTAATATAGCAAGTAATTCTGTAAAATATACAGAGGTTGGTAGAATACAAATATCTTGTGAAGGTGAATATAAGGATAAATTAAACGAAGAGATTATGTTACACTTTAAAATTTCTGATACAGGATATGGTATTAAAAAAGAAGATTTTGATAAAATGTTTGAGAAATTTAGCAGACTAGATAGTGCTATTTCAAAAGAAATTGAAGGAACTGGATTAGGTTTAGTTATAACAAAAAGATTCGTTGATTTAATGGGAGGTAAAATCTGGTTTACTAGTGAATATGAGGTAGGAACAACTTTCTATATTGATGTACCATTAAAAGTAATAGATCCGACACCTATTGGTGATCTTAAACGTACAAATAACATAGAAAAGGTTAATTCATATTTAGATTGTTCAAATTATACTGCATTGATTGTTGATGATAATAAATTGAATATAAAAGTTGCAGAAAGAATATTAAAAAAATATAATTTTAATATTGACACTGCTGAATCTGGTAAGGATTGCGTATTTAAATTTAAATCTGGGAAACATTATGATATAATTTTTCTTGATCATATGATGCCAGAAATGGATGGAATTGAAACACTTCATATATTAAAAAGACTTGATGACTATTATATACCTCCAATAGTTGCACTTACTGCCAATGCAATCACAGGCATGAAAGAAATGTATTTAAAAGAGGGATTCGATTCTTATCTTTCTAAACCAATAAATGTTTTAGAACTTGATAAAGTAATCCATAAATATTTTGAAAATAGTACAAAATTGACTGTAAAAAATAATATAAAAGAAAATAATAATGAATTATTGACAAATGTTGACACTATTGAAGATAAAAAAACAATTATTGAAGAAAAAAATGATATAATAGAGTCAGATAAGGAAGGTAATGAAACTATGGAAGAATTTTTAAAAAATAACAATGTAGATTTAGATAAGTCTTTGGAATTTCTTGGAGATATGGAAATGTACAATATTACTATATTGGATTTTAAAACAGAATCTATGAATAAGTGGGAAAAAATAAAAGAATGTTTTGAGAAAGAAGATATGACTAACTATTCAATATATGTACATGCCTTAAAAAGTGATTGTAAATACTTAGGATTCATGAAATTAGCTGATATTAGTTATCAACATGAACTTAAAAGTAAAGAAAATGATATTTCATACATAAAAGAACATTACAATGAATTAGAAACTGAATTTAATAAAATTAAGGACTTAGTTAACACTTATGTTAGTAAATTCAATTTAGGTTAGTACATTTTAAACTCTAATTAAATAACATAATTAGAGTTTTTTATATAAAAAAAATGGACGATAACTTGTCCATTTTTAATTAGTAAATTTATTTGTTTGCTTGTCAAATCTATAAATAGTACTTACAGATGAATTTTTAGTAGTCATTACCACAGTTATTCTATTTTTATTACTAAGTAAAACAAAATCCTCTAAATTATTTATTTCTAATTCTTTTTGAGTTATTATTTTTAATTCATTATCATATACAATTAAGGCATTTTCTTTTATGACAAATATATAAT
>CAVBMP010000127.1:0-7505 GCA_963596555.1 Bacteroides helcogenes | reverse complement strand
ATAATTAATAAAGATAAACAATATATAAATGTCATGAATCCTGTAAAATAATGATTACTACCAGTAACTATTTTAAAATCAAAATAATTTCCAATTATTAAAAATAAACTATAAAAAATACTAATAACATTTAAAAATTCTAAAGTATATTTTTTAAATTTATTAACCTTGCATTTATCAAAAAATTTACATGTAAGTATTATCATTAAAATACTTACTACTAAATTTAAAACTAAATTACGTGAAAATGCATTAGTTTGTATCTTATTGAAATAATTTCTAGCCATTGTAACAATCATTGATTGTTTTGTTGTTACAGTTCTATAAAAATCATCACCCTTAACAACATGCATATATGCTCCATTACTAAACATAATAATTGAACCTAATAGTACTCCCACAAAATAAACTATATAACTCTTAGGTATCTTCTTATATTTAATATAAGAGTAAATACATAAACATGTGCATAATACCAACAAATAAGTTGTGATATGCTCCATAAATAATGTACTAATAATTCCTAAAATAAATAATAAAACTAAATTATACCATTTCTCCTTAAAATCAATTTTTTTAAATACATCTTTTATATATGCTATAAAAATTAAAACAAGAAACATATTAAATGTATAATTAATAAATCCACAAGTATTTACAATAGTTTCTCTAAATACGCATTTATTAATTAAAAACAATAGCAATATAGAAAATATCATAATTCCATTATTATCTTTATTAACAATTTTTTTAATTAAATAACCAATACCAAAATAAGTAATTGTCATAAATAATGCTTTTAAAATATTGCAACGAGTTAAAACAATAGCAAGTAGATTTCCTAAATATCTACCATTATAATCTTTAAAGCCATTGCTTAACCTATCTAAACCAGAATTACTTCCCCATGACCAATCATCATTAGAATATGGAAAATAATAACTTAAAACAAACAAAAATGCAAATATAAATGCATAAAATAAATATAATTTCCAATTTTTCTTTAAGCTGCTTATAATTTTTTTCATACTAATACCTCACACAAAACTTTACGAAATCTATTATATCATAAGTATAACTAACTTTACACTTTTCTATGTATTTTCTTTTAAAATTTATAATTTTATCTTTATCATAATTTTTATTTTCTATTTCTTTATATAATTCATCAATAGATAAACAAATTTTGCCCGGCATTTCTTTATCATAATTTAAATAAAAGTCTCTATTACTGATATACTCATTTTTATCATAAGCATAAAAAATCATCGGTTTGTTCATAACTGCCATTTCATATATAACAGCAGAATAATCACTAATAACTTTATCAGCTATGAAACCAATTTCATATGTAGTAAAACTTTTATCAAATATAACGTTATCATTTTTAAATCTATATTTAGTAAGTGGGTGCAACTTAACAATCAAGTTATATTTTTTATAATTAAAGTTATCAATAAACTCTTTTATATGTTTATAATCATTTTTGTTTTCTCTAAATGTTGGACAATACAATATATTTTTCTTTTGATTTTTTAACTTAGGATATTTTTTATATATTTTATCAGTAACTTTGTCTATATTTTCTTTATTAACCATTAAATCAAGTCTCGGTAATGGAAAAACTTTGAATTTATCCACGCTTTGACCAAATGCTTCACTAAAATATTTTATACAACATTTACTGCTAGCAAAAATATAATCATAGTTATTATGCATATTCATTACATTAGCAAGTTTTTTATTATTAATATGTTTTACTCTACTATTGGAATTATTTAATATACTTAACCCAAACTTCTTAAATGCACCCATCGCATGCCACATTTGTATAACAGTCAAATTCTTTTTATGCTTACAATTACTTATGACAATACAATAAGAATCAAGTATAACTACTTTACTAGTGGCAATGTAATACATTTGTTTAAACATATGAAATACATATTTAATCTTATTAAAAATACCTGAATCTAATGTTTTACACAAACAAACAACATCATAATCCGGCATTTCTCTATTAATTTCTTTACTAAGCAAAACAAAATCAACATTAATATCATTTGATTGTCTACTAATAAAAGTAATTCTATTTCTAATTTTAAATAACTTAAAAATTGAATATATAATATTAAGAATAAATTTTAATATTTTAATTATTATTATCATTTTCTTCCTCTGTAATCAGTTTCTTAACCACTCTTTCTGTGCTTTTTCCATCACATGCTCCACAAAAATAATCAAAGAATTCTTGAATTTTTTTAATATTGACTTTACCATTTTTAATTGAACTAATAAGCTCTTTATTGTCTTTTGCAACATCCCCGTAAGTGTACTTAGAAAAAGGATAATAAAAACCTCTACTTCCGTCATATTCTTTATAATCTGGTATATAAAATATGACTGTTTTTTTAAAGAATGAATATTCAAAAATTACGGAACTATAATCAGTAATTAATATATCTGTTATAAATAACAAATCATTTATCTCTCTTTCACTACTCAAATCATAATAAAAATCATCATTTTCAAAATCAATATCAGGCATTTCTTTGATAAAAGGATGCATCTTTACTAAAAACACATAGTCCTTGGAAAAATTCTTTTTGATTAAATCAAAATCTATTAAACTATAATCGTAATATGCACTCTTTTGACCCTTACCCCTAAAAGTAGGAGCAAATAATATAACTTTTTTATCTTTGAATTGAGGATATTTATTGTATAATTTTTTTCTAATTTCTTTTTTATATTCATCACTATAGAATATATCAGTTCTTGGAACACCATAAGGATGAACTTTTTCTATATCTATACCAAAAGCTTCAGCATAGTTTTTTCTTATATTTTCAGAGCTAACAATGGTGTCAGTATAGTTTTTATGCGTTATGCTAGAGCTATTATATCCATCAATACTTTTATTTCTACTATAACCCACTGTTTTAAATGCTCCCATAGCATGCCACACTTGTATCAATTTAGCATTTTTTCTTATTTTTAATGGATAAATCAATGGATAAAAGTCATCAACTAATATATATTTTGCTTTTGCTATATCTTTGATTAAAATAATTTTCTCTTTTAAATTTCTTTTAGTTTTAAGAGATTTTTTTAAATGACTTTTGAGTTCATAATCAGGATTATTTTCTTTTAAATAATTATAAATATATTCAAAATTTCCAGAGATATGATCTCTGGAATCCGATAAAAATAAAACTAATTTATCATTTAAGTCATATTTCTTAACATAATAATTATAGATGATTATATAAAATAGTTTTTTAATCTTTTGCAAAATTCCTTTTACATATTTCATTTTAAATCTCCCATTTCATTATAGTTTTGAAATTATTATTTAAATCATTTTGAAATGCAGAATGAATATCATTAACTGTATGAACTTCTACCTCACTTGATATTATGGTACTTAAATAGTCAGCCACATCATCATTTTCTTCTATAAATTTAATCGATGCATCAAAATCTTCATAACCACTTCTACTATTTCCTAAAAGAGTTAATCCTTTTTCAAGAACCATTCTTGTATTTATAGGAATATTATTCTCACTAACACCCATTAATGCTATACTTCCTTGCGGATTAATTAAATCTATTATTTGATTAATTGCTGTTTCTGATTTTGTTCCACCAACACATTCAAAAGCATGGTCAACTGAAACCCCTTCGGGTACATTTGCAACTTGATATACTTCATCTGCGAATTGATAATATTGAAGTTTTTCATATCTATTACCAAATACTATAAGTTTTGCTTTAGGAAATGTTTTTCTAAGAACCAAAGCAGTTACAAAACCAACGCTTCCATCTCCCCATACACCTATAGTTTGCTTTTTCATATGACTATATCCCTCAAAATGTTCAAGAGCATTCATCGCAACACTTAACAATTCTAATAAAACAGCAATTCTATCTTCTATTTTATTATATTTAATAACTCTTGTTCTTTCAATATTAACTATGCTTTGCATAAATCCATCATATCCACTAGATTTAAATAAACTACTTCTTAGATAATTTTCTTTAATAACTGGATCTGTTTCCCTTGGAGTATTAGGTATCATAACGACACTATCTCCAGGTTTAAATTCTCCCTTAGGATCAAATACAATTTTACCAACACACTCATGTATTAAAGCCATTGGAAGTTTTTTAGCTAATACCTCAGGTGCTCTTTTACCTTGATAATATCTTTGATCAGCAGCACAAATAGAAAGATATGTTGGTCTTACCAAAACATCATCTATAGGAAGTGGCAAATCAACAAAATCAGTTCTTATTTGTTTTGGAGAACATAGTCTATAAGATTGTGCTATCATTTTTCATCCTTTCCCATTAAAATAGCAGTAGCTATCTTTAAATCATATAATGTAGTTAATTTGATATTATATATTTCACCATCTACTAAGCCAACACTTTCACCCTTTAATGAGAAAATTTTACAACCATCTGTTAATATTTCTTTTTCCTTTTTAGTTAATGAATCATATAATTCCATTAATTTTTTAATATTAAATGTTTGAGGTGTTTGCCCTTGATAACACTCTTTTCTATCAGGTATTTCAGAAATTATTTTTCCATCTTTAGAATATACAATTGTATCAGTTGCTGATATTACAGTATCTACTGCATCAAATTTCTTAGCTAACTTAATATTATCATCTAATATTCTTTGATTAACAAAAGGTCTTACCGCATCGTGTGTAACAATTATATCTTTATCTGTTAATCCATATTTTTCCTCTATATATTTGCAACCATTAATAATTGTTTCGTTTCTTGTAGAACCTCCTGATGTTACTTCTACTTTATCAGTATCAATATTATATTTTTCAAGTAAGTCCTCAGCATGACTAACCCATTCCTTAGGACAACAAACTATTATTTTTGCGAATAAAGGATTAATTAAAAATTGTTCAATCGTATAAATAATAATTGGTCTATCTCCTAACATTAAAAATTGTTTAGGCATTTCAGTATTGCCCATTCTTGTACCAGAACCACCGGCTAAAATTTCACCATATATCATTTTTACCTCCATATATATGTTTATATCAATTAAATTATATCATTTATATTTTTAAATGTAAAATAGCGTATACTACTTCCTTATTAAAAACTTCAATATCTCTTCTTTTTCTTTCTTTCCATTTATTATATCATAAATTAAATTAATAATTGGCATCTTTACATTTTTCTTTTTAACTAGTTTGTGAACAGATTGTAAAGTATACATTCCTTCTACAGTGGTCTCTTTTAAATAATTGTCAATAACTTGTTTACTTTTCCCTTCTCCGATTAAACGTCCAAAACTAAAATTTCTAGATGATGAAGAGGTACTCGTCATTAAAATATCACCAAATCCTGCGAATGAAAGAATTGTTTTCTTTTTACCCCCTAATGCGAATAATAATTCTTTTATATCATTCATACTTTCAGTTAAAAATAATGCTTTTGTAGAAGGCGTTGCATTCATACCTTCTAACATTCCCGATGCGATTGCCATAACATTTTTAATACTTCCACATACTTCTACTCCGATAATATCATTTGTTCTTCTAAACTTAGTAAGTTCA
Organism: Bacteroides helcogenes; assembly: GCA_963596555.1. Classification (GTDB taxonomy): domain Bacteria; phylum Bacillota_I; class Bacilli_A; order RF39; family UBA660; genus CAG-1000. The sequence continues at coordinate 1,911 of CAVBMP010000127.1, read as the reverse complement.
TTTTCAAAACATTTTCTTACTATTAATTCAACTGAATTATGTTTAGTAGCAAGACTTAATCCTATTGGTACTTCTCGAATAATATCAACTGCAAAAGAAGGTCCTGAAATAACCGCTATTTTATTCTTACAATGTTTTTTTAATACATCATGTAAAAATAAACATGTATCTTGTTGAATACCTTTAGTAGCGATTAATACAGATTGCTTCTTATCTATATATTCTTTTAATTTAATAACAGTACTTTCAAATGAAAAAGTAGGAACCGCAATCACAATTAAATCACTATCTTTTACAACCTCATTCATATCAGTACTAAAATTAATACACTCTGGTATTTTATAATTTTCTAATTTGTTACTTTTTCTCGATTTAGTTAGAATCTTTTTCTCTTCATCTGAATAAGACCACATATAAACATCCATATTATTTTTAACTAAAATACTTGCAAGAGCAAGTCCATATGCTCCACATCCTAACACAGCAACTTTCATATCAAATCTCCTTATAAATATAATATCACATAAAATTAAAAAGGTCTATTTTTTAGACCTCTCAAATATAATATTTGTTTTAAAAACTAAAAATAATAGAATAAATGTTATTATTACATAACACACTGCTGCTTCTTTTTTATCACCTATAACATAGAAAATACTAGTCACAGAGAATAAAATATTAATCGCATATATAACAAGTAATGTACTTCTTTTAGATAATTTTTTAAGTAACTGATGATGTAGATGTTCTTTATCAGCATGATCTATCTTTTGTCCTTTTAATTTTCTTCTAATAATCGCACATAAAGTATCCATAATAGGAATAGCTAATATTAATAATGGTATTACTAGTGATGTTAATGTTGTTGTCTTAAAACCAAGTAAGAAAATAACGGAAATCATAAATCCTAAAAATGTACTACCTGCATCTCCTTGATATATTCTTGCTGGTGGAAAATTATGTACTAAATATCCAAGAGTACTTCCAAGCATAATTAAACACAATATAATATCAAGACCACCAAATTTATTTAATATAAATCCTATAACGGCAATTGTTAAAAAATAAATTGATGAAATACCTGCACATAATCCATCTAATCCATCTATTAAATTAATTGCATTAATAGTTGCAATTATTATAAATATTGATAATAATTCAGGTAATAAAGGAATAGATGTAAAATTAAGTTTAAGACCAAACAATGTAACCTTTGTAATCTCAAGTCCTCCATAAAATACAACTATAGAAGCAACTATTAATTGAACTAACCATTTATATTTATTAGGCATAGGTGTTTCACTCTTAGTCATATCATCAAACAATCCTAAAAGAATAATCAAAAATGATGAAATTAATATAGAAATCATTAAATTATTCTTAGGCGCAAACGCCATATATCCAAGTAAAAATGCAAAATATATCCCAAGACCACCAAGTAAAGGCATTGGTTTTTTATGTATCTTTCTCTTCTCATTTGGAACATCCATTATATTCAAAAATATAGCAACTTTTTTCATTAGTTGTACAAATATCAAAGATGCTAAAAAACATGTCGCTACTATAATAAATATATTATGGCCATTAACTTCATAATTCATATTTTCACATCCCTATTAATTATTATATCACTAATAATAATTAATTGTAACTATTCTATATATTTCGTCAAACTAGAAGTAACTTTAAAATAACCTAAATCAGTCAAATGTAATCCTTCTCTAGTATAATCTTCTTTTAAATTACCTTCACTATCTATTAAATTATTATAAACATCTACATATTGAATACTATTTTCTTTACAAAGATTACTTAATCTATCATTTAATTCTTTTATAGTGTCATTACTAATGTCATTATTAAATGAATAATCTTTATCTTCAAATACATTTCTATTTATAGGATAAACAG
>CAVBMP010000126.1:0-3671 GCA_963596555.1 Bacteroides helcogenes | reverse complement strand
TACCAACTAATAATATTAACAAATAAAAAAGTTTTATAAATCTATTATTATTTTTACTTTTAAATTTATTCATATGATTCACCATAATTAATATATAATATTAAAGTTAAAAAATATGTAGAATAAAATAAATAAACAAAAATTTGTCTAAAAAATATTTTATTTAGTAAAATTATTGATTTTTAAGTTTTTTTTTGCTATGATTAAATAAGTTTTAAGGGAGGTGGAATAATGCCTAATATTAAAAGTGCTAAAAAAAGAGTATTAATTACAAAGAAAGAATCAGTACTAAACAATGATATTAAGTCTAGTATGAAAACTGCTATTAAAAAAGTAGAAAAAGCAGCTACTAAGGAAGAAGCAGCAACTTTATTATCAACTGCAATTAAGAGAATTGATATTGCTGCTCAAAAAGGAGTTATTAAAAGCAATACTAGAGATAGATATAAATCTAGATTAAATAAAATAGTTAATGAAAAATAAGTAGATATTGTCTACTTTTTTTGTTATAATTTTTATGGTGAATGCTATGAGTAGAACAAAGAAATTATTTAGTGTATTAATTTCATTAATAATATTATTCGGAGTATATTTATTTTTTATTAATTATGATAAAGCAATGAATAAAATAAATAGATTTTTAGATAAAATAAGTGGTTATGAAGTTGTAATACCAAAAGAACAAACTAAAAATAATAGAAATTATAATTTTAAGGCATTTAAAGAAACTAATAATTTTGAACCTAAAAATATAGATGATATTAAATCAATTTATTATACTGTTTTGAATGAAGGATGGGATGAATTTACTTTTTATTGTAGAAGTGACTATGAAGGATGTGCTGATGATGTAAGAAAAGTTGCTGATGATAGTGAATACGTATCATTAATTAATAATTATGTAAGCCCACTTAATTCATATAAAAAATATAATACACTAGTAACTGGTGATAAAGAAATATATTTATCAATAGATAAAGTTTATGATAAAAATAAAACTGATTATTTATTAAATTATTTTAATAACTTAATTGATAATTTAAAAATAAATAAAAATAATGTCACTGTAGAAGATATTAAAAAAATACATCATCATTTAATAAATAATATTAGTTATGATGATGACTACACTACTACTGAAAATGAAAGTTCAACAACTGCTTATGGCGCAATAACTACAAAAAAAGCAATATGTGGTGGTTATACAGATGCTTTTGCTATCGCGATGGATTTACTTAATGTACCGAACTTTAAAGTATCAAGTGAAGAACATATATGGAATGTAATTTATTTTAATAATAAGTGGTATCATGTAGATGTTACTTGGGATGATGATGAAATAAATAAAAATAATATAACTAATTTCTTTATGATTAGTACAGATACATTACTAAAAAAAGATAAGAATGAACATAATTTCAATGTTTCTCTTTATAAAGAATTGTATTAAAAAAGATAACGTTTGTTATCTTTTTAGTTGGTTATCTTCCAAATCCACCAGATTTTTCTTGTTCATCATTATTATCAAAGCGTTCTTCATACCATTTTTCTAGTTCTCTTAATTCTTCATCAGTAATATCAACTTCTTCACTATTTTTCTGTAAACCAAATATTTCATCTAATAGTGATGATTGTTGTTCTAATTTATCTATTAATTCATTATTCATTTTATTTAATAATGTTTCAATTCTTAAAGATTCTTCAGGTTCTATTTTACCTATAGTGGAAGAATGATAATTAAATAACTTATTAAATTCATCATATGTCGCTGTGAATTCATCAGTTAAATCTAGAAACTTTTGTTCTAAACTTACAGATTCTGTGTTTTCTACTTTATTTGATAATTGTTTATCATTATTTTTTTTACTTGAAAATTTATTCATATTATAAACCTCTTCTTCTATCTTGCTCTTCCATGTACTTTGCAAATCTATCCGCTTCAGCTCTTGTCACTTCATCCATTATTGTTGGTCTATTTCTTTGATAATTATCAAGGCTTCTGTAAAAGTAATTTGACATCTCATCTCTTTGTTTTTGTTCTTCAGCAAGTCTTTCATTATTACGTTTTTCTTGAATGCTTCTTTTTTTATTCAATTCAATTCTTATCTTATTATTTAATTCAATGCATTTAGAAATATCATCTTCTTTTTCATATTCTAATTGAAGTTCTGCAATTCTTCTATCAATTTCTTGAATTTCTCTTTCTTCTTGAGTCTTTGCTTTTCTTTCTTTAAATTTTTTAAACATATCAATTTCTCCTTTATATAGTTATTATATCAAATTAAAGTCTTCCATAGATGAAGATTTTTCTAATAATTCTTTCTTTTTTTCTTCTGAAATATTTTTGATAAATGTATCTAATATCTTATCACCAGTTTTATACTCAGATAATTCATTTATTTGATTCATACTCATGTTATACGTTCTAATATATGATATTATATATGCATATACTTGACTTTTTCTTGGAATATCTTTATATCCATTTAACATCATAAATGCTTTTTTTACCATTTCTGTAGGTTCTTTTTTAGTACCATTAATATTATATTCAAGTTGAAGTAATGGAAATTTATTAAATGCTGATAAAATGTCAATTTTACCAAAAAGCATAAGAAAATCAAACTCTTCAAGAATATTTACTCTTTCACCATCAATTTCTTTTACTAATGAATCATCCATTAACACTTTGATTTGGTCACGAATAGGTCTACTAAAATAATCATATTTAATAAAACTTTTTGATCCATTTACCCCAAATATTGCATTTAAGAATTTTGCTGAATCACGACTACCAGCAATTCTAGCATATATTTCCATAATGGAAGTCGAGTAATTTTGCGTATAAAATTCTGGATAAAACTTTTCTAATATTCTTTCTTTAATAAAAAATAAAGTAGCAAATGACACTTCATTTCCTGATTCCATCTTACTATACTGAATTGCATGCTCAGTTTCATGAAAAACTGTATTTAGCATTTCATATATGTAATATTGCTTTAGATGAGAATCATCTGAATTACAAATTTTATTAATAAATACTTCGTTAAGAGAAATACATCTTTCTGCAACATAATATGATCCATAGTTTGTTTCTTCTCTTATATCGAAAAAAACAGGAATGTCATCAAGACCATTAGTTTTTAATTTATCTTTGGCAATCGAAATATATGCTGCTTTTAATGATTCTCTATCGATTTCTTTACTATCTTGCGCTAATGCTTTTTTGAATGTTTTAACTGCCTTATTTAAGGGCATTATTTCATCTGTTCTTCCATAGTTCATATATTTCCTCTTTTATTTAGATTTACTATTCTCATTAAAAAAATCTATAACAGCATCATTAAATGCACTCTCAAATTCTATTCTTTCTAATAATTCTTTTTCATATTCTTCTTGCTTTTCAGCATCAGACTTTTCATTTTTGTCTTTCTCTTCTACTTTATTTTCTTTTTTTATTTCTTTAAATTTATCTTGCATAAGTTTCTCCTATAAAAATAGTATTTAATAATTATTATTTATCTTCTTGGACCACTTTCCAATTGATCAAATAAACTCATTTGTTCATATTCATTTATATCTGCAGGTAAAACTTCAAGTTCACTATTGTCTACAGTTGGCTCAACAGAAGTTTTAAGTTCTAATGAATCATCATTTTTCTTAGACGAAGG
>CAVBMP010000125.1:0-3410 GCA_963596555.1 Bacteroides helcogenes | reverse complement strand
GCTATTACATTTATTCTCATTCTTCTATTTCCACAAACAAATAGTGCTTGTCCTTGACTATATCTCTTAATTGAATCTTTTTCTTGATCATTTAAATCTATTAATTTAGATAAATCATCAACAGCTTGCTTTTTTAGTCCCATAACTAAATAATATGAAGCATTATCAAATATTGCTTTTCCATGTATTAAAACATTTGGAGCAGCAAAGTCTGTAGGTTGTTGAGTTATTATAATAGTACCTGTATTATACTTACGACTACGTCTTTGAATTCTTGCTAAGAATTCAGCACCTAAAGTATTTTGATCAGCAAGTAACATATGTGCCTCATCAACCATTAAAACTGTATTTATTGTTCTATCAAGTGAAAGTCCCCATGCATATTTAAGAATATTAAAGAATAATGCATTTCTTATATTAGCATCAGCATTCATAAGTTCACGAATGTTAAATACAATAAAATCAGCATCTGTATCTATAGTAGTTTTTCCACTAAAATAATATCTTAATTCTTTTACTAAAGGTCTTACTTTTAATTCTAATTTTTCCATTACTTCTCTTTCACGAGTTCTTTCAGTCATAGAAAGTAATCTACCTTTAATAGTTGCATAAACATCATCAAAAGTTGGATAATCATGTGCAGCTATTTTAGAAAAATCAGTATTAAAATCTATTTTATATCTTTTATATGTATCTTGTACAACCTCACTAAACATAGTAAGAGTATCTTCATCAATATCAGGACTATAATATTTCATAAATGCTTTTAAAGTTTGAAGTGTTCTAGTTAATATAGCATAACCTACTCCCTCTGTCATTTCATCTTCATCAGCATCTAATACTACTTCAAGTGGATTAATCATACCAAATTCTCCACCTTTACCTAAATCAATGAAGTCACCACCATATAATTTAGTCATTTCTTGAAGTTCACCTTCAGGATCTATAACTAAAATTTTATGACCATTTCTTATATTAGTTCTTAATAATAATTTTGCTGCTGTTGATTTACCTGAACCGGATGTACCAAGTATAATCATATTAGCATTATTTCTATTAAATTCTTTTTTGATTTGATATAAGAATTGATTAAATAATATTACACCACCAGAATAATCAACACCAAGTAAACATGAAAGACCTGGATCTTTTATACTATCGAATATAAAAGGATACATCGCAGCAATAGTAACTGAAGGTATTGGAGTACCAACTCTTTCTTCTATATCACTAGCTTCAAATATAGGAAGCATACTTTGTAAAACTTTTTCTTGTTCAAATCTAAGAACAATTCCTCTCATACCCATCGCATCTAAATAATTCTTAACTTGTACTTTCTTTCTTTCTAATTCTTCATGTGAATCAGCAGATATTAATAAATGCATTTGAAAATCAAAAATTCTAGCTTGAGTTGCTGTTAACATTTGAACAAAATTTTCAATACTTTCATAATCTTGTCTAATTTGTTCTTGCATTGTAACATCACGTTCATTTTGATATCTAGATTTCATATCTGCTATTTCTTTATTTAGCATTTTAGATAAAACAGAAAAAGCAATTGGGATATGTTTAATAACAATTTTAATACCACCAAGTTGTGTTAGATTCGCAAGATAACCTTCTCCTATCATTTTAGGATAACTAATTATTGTCAATATACAACAATGTTTATCACTTATTACCATCTCAGATGGTTTAAATTCTAAATTTTTAGGTGCTAATTGACTCTTAAAACTTAAACTCATTGACTCATCACCGTCCCAAAATTACTTGTTTCGCCCCCGTTCATAAATCCATCTAATAATACTCTTAAGTCATCATTACTTACTTGTACTGATTGAAGCCCAGCACTAGCAAGACCTGATACTAAATTCTGAATTCTTTTTTGTATTATTTCAGGTCTTTTATCTTTAAATAAAATGTAATATTCAGTATCAGTTACATTAACCTCTTTACTCATGAATAAATTAGCTTTATCAATATCTTCTCTAATTAATTTTCTTATCGCAGGATATTGAACTGAATTAAATAATAATTTTAATTGTGATAAGTAAACATTTATATCAACTGGTCTATCAGCAACCATTAACCAAAATGGATAATCAATAGTATTATAAAAATTCCTAAGATTCATTATCGCAGCATCTTGAGAAGCATAATCAAGAATAAAAATATTTCTTGGTCTTACTTTTACACCTGTAACTCTAAATCCATTTTCTAATATAATTTCTCCATTTTGTATACCTCTTATAGGTAACCAATTTTCAGCATATTTTTGTGCTTCTACTTTAACACTATTCTTGCTCATATGTAGCACACCATCCTCTCCAATAATATCTACTTGGTTTTGTAAAATAAAGATACATTTCTCTTATAAAAACCATTACATTATGATAGTAAGGTATTGGAAATACCAAGAAAGCAGATATACCTATCGGTAATAACTTCAATACCATACTTAAAAGTGAGTCCCCTTTTACAGCAAGTAACATTACAATTGTTAATAAACCACCAGTCATAAGTACTATTAAATCAATTCCTCTGAATAATCCAAAATATAATTGACTCTTTTTACTATTGGCAGGTATTAAATATTGATTCATATCCTTTTCTCCTTATTAAATTATTTATCCTTTGGTTTGTTTGACATTTTATCGTTCAAATCTTTAATTGTTTTGTTATGTTCTTTTTCAGCATCTTTATGTGCCTTTTCTCTATTGTTATGGTCAGTAACTTTATTTTCTCCAGCTTGTGCATTACCATTACCTAACTTAGTATAGAAATCTCTCTTAGCTCCATCCATAACCTGTTTTTTAGTTCCAGAAATAGCAGTTTGATAGTCGGCAATTCTTCCAGCATCATTCCCACCACTAGCTATATACGCATCAAGTTTAGCTTGCTCTCTTTGAACTAAAGCAGAACTATCTGCAACTTTATTCGCAAATTCGTTTGCATCAGTACCATATTTAATTTTATTTCCATAAGTATCTACATAATTTGATTCAGTTGATGATAGTGTTTCTAAATCCTTTTGATATTGTTTTTCATCAGCATTATCGTCATAAGCTTTTTGAGCTGCTTTCCATCTATTTTCTTCATCAGCAATTTGTCTATTTAAATTTGCATCTTTAAGAGCAGTATATCCAGTTGCCGCTCCTATTCCTGCTGCAGCATTTCTGAAAAATCCACCGTTAGCACGCGCTCTAAGTGCATTATCCCTAGAAGTTGCCATACCACTACTTTGATTTTTAAAAAAGTCTGAGACATTATTTGCCCTATATCCACCAGTCAATCCTCTAAATCCACCACCAAATAGGCCAGATACAGCACCGCCAACACCACCTGCTGCAGCACCAGCAGCCATTCCGCCAAGTGCTCCAACACCAAGTCCAACAGCAGCACCCATACTC
>CAVBMP010000124.1:0-3838 GCA_963596555.1 Bacteroides helcogenes | reverse complement strand
ACCATCATTTTTAAAGTCTTTTATAGTATTAATATTATAACAAAATACTATAACATCTTCATCACCAAGCATATATGTAATACCAGCTTCATCACATAAATATTTAAGTAAAGAATAATTAATATTTTTAACTGCTTTTTTGCACTTAGCAATACCAGTAAAATAACTTGATTTCATTTCTTTTAATAAATCCTTAGTTATTTCATCAAATAAAGACATAGTGTTTACTCTTACTAATTGAGATTCATAATTACCTTCTGTTATTCCATATAATAAAGTGTTTTTAAAATCATTATTGTCTTTATCATTAAGATTTTCAAGTGAATATTTAAAATACAATCTAAATAATCCTCTTCCTTCATCAACAAAGAAATCAAATGATAATTCAATATTATCTTCTTTACATAATTTACTTAATAAACCTAAATCTATATTATTAGATAAACATATATTTTCATAATCAATATATTTTCTATCTTCACTAAATAATACACAAGCATCATATTTTCTTGCTAGTATTGACTTAGTTTCTTCATATAATCTTATTGTTTTAGCATTACTTGTCTCTTCACTTCTTTTTCCTTCTAATTTTCTAATTTGTTCTAAAAAGTTCATATTCATCTTCCTTTCGTGTGGCATTATATTATAACATATTCTATTCAAAAAATAAAGAAGTATTAACTCAAATACTTCTTTATAACTCTATTTAATTCTAACTGCTCAATTGGTTTTGCTAAATAATCATCAAAACCTTCACTTAAATATTTCTCTCTCATACCAGTAATCGCATTAGCGGTCAATATTACAACTGGTGTTTTAAATTCATTTAACTCTTTTAATTTAATAAATGTTTCTCCACCAGTCATCTTAGGCATCATATCATCTAGTAATATTAAATCATATTTATTACTTTTAACTTTATCAATACATTCTTGTCCTGACATAACACTTTCTAATGTAACATTATATTTAGAAAGTAATCTTTCAGCTACTTTAATATTAAGTAAATTATCATCAACTACAAGAACCTTTTTACCATGAGCATTTATTACTTGTTCAGTTTGAACTGGTTTTTTCTTTCTTGCTTCTTCTAATTCTTTTCCTTTTAGTATTCTTTGCTCTACTCTTATTGTAAATTTACTTCCTGAACCATATTCACTTTGAACATTAATTTTACCATGCATTAACTCAACTAGTTTTTTAGTAATCGCAAGACCAAGACCAGTTCCTTCTACTGAAGTTTCTTTTTCTACTCCTAATCTATCAAATTTACTAAATAATTTATCAATATTTTCTTTCTTAATTCCTATACCAGAATCTTGAACTGTTACTAATAACTTAATCTTATCATCTTTTACATTACCAGATATTTTAAACATAATATATCCAGTTTTTGTATATTTAACTGCATTAGTTAATAAATTTATTATTACTTGTTTTAATCTTATCGCATCACCATATAAATACTCAGGTATATCTTTATCATATGAATATTTAAACTCAAGTGGTTTTTCTCCTAATCTTGCTTTTGTCAACAACACTAACTCCTCAAACATATCATTAAAGTTATATGGTGTCTCTATAATCTCAAGTTTATTTGCTTCAATCTTAGATATATCTAATATACCATTTACAAGTTCAAGTAAGTTTTCACTTGCCATGATTATATTTTTAACATCACTCTTTGCTGCTTCTTGAAGTCCTTCATCCAAAAGTCCATTACTAAATCCCATAACTGCATTTAATGGTGTTCTTATTTCATGTGACATATTACTTAAGAACTCACTCTTAGCAAGATTTGCTTTTACTGCTTGTTCTTTTGCTACTTCTAATTGTTTAATCATTTTAACATCTGGGTTTTCGATAGTGTGGTACATCAATGAAACAGTAATACCAATAACAAAATTAATTAGTAAATATTGTGGATTATTTTTTTGAATAATTATTGCTGCTATAATTAATACTACGAATCCAATAATAGGATAATATTTCTTTTTCTTTACCTTTTGGAAATTTTTTATCATTAAATAAATCATTGCTACTAACAAAACGCCAGATATTCCCATAGCAAAGTTAACAGCAGATCCATCGGAATATAATAGTTTATTGCCATCATAATGATAGTTTACTTGTAATGAAAATGTTCCAATTGTAATAAATAAAGCATAAATCAAATAATATTTATTTTTAATTTTTTTTAAATTATTTTTATTTAATAAACTTAATAGGTATACAAAAAGAGTTGTTGTCCAAATTATACAAAAAATCAAAAAGAAACGCATTAATAGTTCTTTAATAAAAGTATTTGTAGAATATCCCAAAGCAAGAATAGTTTCACTAACTAATGAACACATTGTAACAATTAATAACAATGAATAAATTTTATTTTCAAATGATTGAACTTTCTCTTTTTTAAAGAAAACAATAAATATTATTAATACATAAGCAAATGTTGCTAATGTTAAATAAAAACTCCCATTCATTTTATCACCATCTTATTCTTTATTCTATAATTATTATACAATAATTTTTATTAAAGAAAAAGCATTATTTTAAGTTTAATACTTTTTTCTTCTCATTAATATAATCTTTTGCCATTTTTTCTAATAATAAGAAATCTTCTTTACCGCCATTTTCTTTATGAGGTATTTTTTCAATTTCTTTATATATTTTAGGTCTTTCATATTCCTTAATGTTCTTTTCACAATACTCTTTTATATATTCTAGTGCATCCTCAGAATCTTTATATTCATCATTCATTTCTATAAACGCCATAGGAACACAATCATTTTCAGCAACTTCTACGCCAACTACTACGCATTCCCTTACTTGTTCAAGACTAGAAATAATATTTTCACTATTATCTGGTGAAATTTTATAACCTAATTTATCAGTAATTAATCTTCTAGTTCTACCTTTTAAATACACATAACCATCTGAGTCAATATAACCTAAATCTCCAGATTTTATCCATTGAATACCATCATAGGTAACTTTAATTTTTTCGGTTTCTTCAGGTTGACCTAAATATTCTTTAAATAGTGAATCAGAACCTATATAAATTTCCCCTATTTGACCATCTTCTAATGGTTTGCCAGTTGCAGGATCAAATGCTTTTACTATATTACCATACATAGGTACACCGATTGAACCAGGTCTATTTGCGAATCGTGGAGAAACAATAGCGGCACCAACTGATTCATTATTTCCATACCCATTTGATATTGAAATTCCAAATTTTTGTTGCATTTCAATCAATTCTTCCTCTGGTATTTTTGCACCACCAGATATGAATGCATCAACTTGACTTAAATTTTCCATTATTCTTTTAAGTTCTTTTTTATCTTCCAATTTTTCAGATTTTTCTAATTCAATTATTTTATTATATAAATATCTGTAATATACAGGAACACCATAAACAAAATCATATTCGCCTAAATGTTTATAAAGCATATTTTCTTCAGGTTTTAAAGAAAATGTTGTTTGATTTGAAAATAATAAACCAGAGTAAATTGAATTAACTAATCCATAAATAACCCATGGTGGAGCACAGACAAAACTTCTTTTTGTTGCATAAAAAGGTAAATCTGCATATGCCATTTTTTGAATTTCGTTATTAAGATTAAAATCAGTATGTAATATTGATTTTGGTTCACCAGTACTTCCACTTGATTGAACAATTACAGTTGGTTTTTCTCTGTCATATTTAACTGGTACTATAGTTTGATCTGGTATTACATTAGTGTAATCATGAAAATCAACTATTCTTTCATCTGCATATTCTTTCTTTTGTGGAATACCTAAATAATTTGAAATAGGTACTACAACTACTCTATCT
>CAVBMP010000123.1:0-13252 GCA_963596555.1 Bacteroides helcogenes | reverse complement strand
GATAATTATTATATATTTTATGATGGTAGCAAAGATATATCAAAATTAGATATTAGTGATATTTCTGAAGGAAAGTATGTACAAAATAGTTGTAATGCAAATACAATAATTACAAAAGATGGAAAACCACCAGCAAAAGCATGTACATATGATGGAAATATAAATGCAGGAGATGCAATTCAAATAGGAATATATACATACCATTACAAACGAGATTATAACCAGGATCCTACTAACTATTGGGAATTAATAGATATACCAACTGATACATTTCATGTAGAATTAACTGATAAAGAGTCAACTGATGCAGTAACAGAAGTACCGTGTAGTAATATAAATGGTAAATTGGTAACTTCAATGACATTTATGTTTGCCGGAACTGAAGCAACCACATTAGATTTAAGTAATTTTAATACATCAAATGTAACTAGTATGATGGGTATGTTTTGGGGAAGTCAAGCACCAACATTAGATGTTAGCAGTTTTGATACATCGAACGTAACTAATATGAGTGGTATGTTTCTTGAAAGCGCAGCAACTACATTAGACTTAAGTAATTTTGACACTTCAAAAGTAACTGATATGATAGGTATGTTTATGGAGAGCAAAGCAACCACAATAAAAGGTTTAAATAAATTTAATACTTCAAAAATAACTTCTATGTGGGGGATGTTTTGGAGAAGTGCAGCAACCACGTTAGATTTAAGCAGTTTTAATACATCCAAAGTAACTAATATGCAGTATATGTTTTCTGATAGTCAAGCAACTACATTAGATTTAAGTAGTTTTGACACATCCAAAGTAACAGATATGAACTATATGTTTTCTAATAGCGAAGCGACCACATTAAATTTAAGCAGTTTTGATACATCAAATGTAACTCTAATGTATGGCATATTTTCTGGAAGCAAAGCGACGACATTAGACTTAAGTAATTTTAATACATCCAAAGTAACTAATATGGCATGGATGTTTATGGATAGTAAAGCAACTAAAATAAAAGGCTTAAATAAATTTAATACGTCAAATGTAATTTATATGAGTTATATGTTTGATGGAAGTCAAGCAACTACATTAGATTTAAGTAGTTTTGATACTTCAAACGTAATTAATATGCAGAGGATGTTTCATGAATGTCAAACATCAACACTAGATTTAAGCAACTTTGACACATCAAAAGTAACTGATATGTTAGGTATGTTTTGGGGAAGTCAAGCAACTACATTAGATTTAAGTAATTTTGACACATCCAAAGTAACAGATATGAGGTATATGTTTATGGAAAGCAAAACAGCCAAAATAAAAGACTTGAATAAATTCAATACATCAAACGTAAAAAATATGAGTGGTATGTTTGCAGGTAGTTCAGCAACCACGTTAGACTTAAGTAATTTTGATACATCAAATGTAACAAATATGCAGTATATGTTTCAAAATAGTCAAGTAACTACATTAGATTTAAGTAATTTTGATACATCAAATGTAACCACAATTTATATGGATCGTATGTTTCAAAATGCTAAAGCAACAACTGGTTATGCTAGAACACAAAGCGATGCTGATAAATTTAATAATAGTTCTAATAAACCATCTGGTCTTACATTCGTAGTTAAATAGAGAGCAATCTCTATTTTTTTAATTTATTAAAAAAAATGACAAAAGATACAAAGTTATTCTTAATAAAATATAAATTAATGTGTTCTTATTGAAAAGTGATTTAAAACTTGTTATAATTTTTAATAGAATAATAAGGAGTTTTTACTATGTTTGGAAGAATATTATCTATATATGATCAAATTATTATACTTGAAAATAATGCTCATAAAGTAGAAGCATCTTTGATAGGTGTTCATATAGTATTTGAAGAGAAATATAAAATAGTATGTGAAATATCTAAAATAGATGCTGATATTATTGAGTGTGTTATGGTAGGAGAGTTTGTAAATGGAGTTTTTAATAGTGGAATAATACATAAACCAACTAATACTGCAACTATAAGAATAGTTAATAAGGATGAAGTAATAGCGCTAGTTGGAAATCAAAAGGTTGATAGTGATACAGATCTTTATATTGGTAAATCTTTAATATATGAGGGATTTAATGTATCAGCAAATATTGATGACTTTTTCTCTAATCATTTTGCTATTATAGGGAATACTGGTAGTGGTAAGAGTTGTAGTATAGCAAGAATATTTCAAAATTTATTTTATAGAAGAGAATATGTTCCTACGAATGCTAATATAGTATTATTTGATGTATATGGTGAATATCATCCTGCTTTAGAAAAAATTAATCAAACTAACAGTTGCAGATGTAAAAGTTTAACAACTGATATTACAAATACTAAATATGAAATAGTAAAAATACCACCATACTTTTTAGAGGTTGATGATTTTGCATTACTTTTGGGAATAACTAGTCCTGCTCAAATTCCTATTATTGAAAAGGCATTAAAATATGTATATTTATTTACAGAAGATGAGGATAAAATAATAGGATTTAAAAACAATATTATAGCAAAAGCAATATTAGATATTTTATCTAGTGGTAAAGGACCAGCTCAATTAAGAGATCAAGTAGTTGCTGTACTAACTAGTTTTTATACTAGAGATATTAATTTGGAAAGTAAAATTATACAACCAGGATACATTAGAACATTAAGACAATGTATGAATATAGATAATACTGGTAAAATAAATACTATTCAATTAGTAGTTGAATACTTAGAACAATTTGTTAATGAAGAGTTGGTTTTAAGTAAAGATATGAAACCAGAAAAATTCACTTTGAAAGATTTAAGAAATGCATTTGAATTTGCACTTATAAGTGAGGGTGTTTTAAAGAGTGATAAAGTTTATGATGTTAACAATATACTTAAAGTAAGATTAGAATCTATTATAAATGGAGATTATGGTTGTTATTTTGATGTAGAAGAATATATAAGTAAAGAAGAATACATTAAAAGATTGTTTACAACACCTATGGGTGAGAAAGCACAAATAGTCAATTTTAACTTGAATTATGTTGATGAAAGATTTGCTAAGGTGCTTACAAAAATATTCTCTAAATTATTCTTTGATTATTCTATTTTCAAACATAAAACAGAAGGTTTCTGTGTTCAAATAATTCTTGAAGAAGCACATAGATATGTTCAAAATGATACTGATATAGAAACTATTGGTTATAATATTTTTGATAGAATTACTAAAGAGGGAAGAAAATATGGTACAGTTCTTGGATTAATTACACAAAGACCTAGTGAACTTTCTAATACTGCATTAAGTCAATGTTCAAATTACATAGTACTTAGAATGTTCCATCCTGATGATTTAGATATTATTAGAAATATAACACATAGTATATCTACTGCTGATGTTGATAAATTAAAAACATTAAGACCTGGCTTTGCGTTATGTTTTGGTAATGCATTTAATATACCAATATTTACTAAAATAGATAAACCAGATCCTACTCCTAATTCTAGTAACTTTCATATTGGTTCATCTTGGTTTACAAAAGGACAATAAAAAAGATTCATTTCGAATCTTTTTTTAAATTATTTAATCACATAAGGATCAGTAGAAGTACCAGTACCTGATTTATAGAAAGTATGTTTATTTAAACTAACAATAAATCTTAATCTTTTTGAACTAGATGCTTTTGATAAACTTAATGAAGAACCAGTAAATGCATATGATTTATAATTGTTTTGATTAGTTGCAGTTAACAACCATTCTGATCCCTGATTATAGCCTGCTAAATAATTATAATTAGAACAAGATAAGTCATTTAAAGTTTTACAATTTTCATCCATACTTGCTCTCATATATTCATATGGAGTCATTAATGAGAATAGGTAAGTATCAGTACTTAGAACACTACATTCAGTACTTCCATCTTTAGAAGTATCACTTTCAGATCTAATACCGATACATAATTTTTTACTAACTAATTTAGATTTAACTTTACTACTTAAAATTAATGTATCAGAATCCTCTTTATTTTCAGTTTCTAATGATTTTAATGTATCTTTAATTCTACTTTTTTCAAATATATTATATCCATCATTACTTAATTTAGTTTCATTATATCTATCATCCCATACATAAGTATTTTCAGTTTTAGTATCAAGTTTTACTTTAATAGTACCATCGCTTTCAATACTCATTATTCTACCAGTAACAGATTGTTCTTTCTTTTCATTTCCACTCATACCAATAATAATATAATTATTAATATTTTCACCTCTATAATAATAAGTACCATTATTATTATAAAGACCTTCACCTGATGTAACTACTGAATTAGTTAAAACACTTCTTAATTCTTTTGTTTCATAATTACCAGGACAATTTAGAAATGCTATATAAGAGTAAGCACTATTTTGAGAATTTACTGTTACTTCAGCAGAACATTTATCACCATCTTTTAATAATTCACTTAATGGTTTGATATATCCAGCATCAACAAGAGTTTGATAAGATAAAGTAAAGTCTCCATCTGATGCAGGTAACATCGCAGGATTATCTTTATAATATTTATCTGCTGCTTCAATTATTTTTTCTTCTGCTTGTTCATATGTTAGTTTTTTACCACCAAATATTGATACTAACCATAATACTATTAAAAGTAATACAATCACACCAATAACAGATGAACCTATTATTATTAATTTTTTATTATCCATAAATACACATCCTTTTCATCTAAGATTAATTATACAATAAAAATCTAAATCTCTCAATTATTTAGTTAATAAATTAAACACTTCTTCTACATTAATATTATCTTTTTTATTATAACTAGGTATTATATGTAAATGATAATGTTTTATTTCTTGCAAAGAACCATTGTTTTGAACTAACTTAATACCATTAGGATTTAACTTTTCATTAATTAAATCAACAATAATTTTACTTGCTTTATTTATTTCAGTTAAAGTATCTAAATCAATATCATTTATATCTTTAAAATGAGTTTTAGGTAATATAAGAGTATGTCCTTTTGAATTAGGATTAACATCTAATATACACTTAACTTTATCATTTTCATATAATGTATATGAAGGTATCTCATTATTAATTATTTTACAAAATATACAATCCATTTCTATCACCAATTATATTATATATTAAAATATTATTAACTTCAATTATTATATTTATTATAAGTAATTTTAATTTAATTGAATATTTTATTATAGGTGAGGTAAAATGAAGAATAAAAATGATTTTCCAATGAAAGAAAAAAATATTGTATATTTTGATAATGCTGCGACTACATTTAAACCTTATAGAGTAATTGATAAAATGAATGAATATCATTATGATTATAATGCTAATTCACATAGAGGTGACTATGATATTAGTTTTAAAGTTGATGATGAGATAGATTATACTAGAGATTTAGTTAAAATGTTTATAAATGCTAAACGTAAAGATGAGATTATATTTACTAAGAATACTACTGATTCATTAAATACAGTTGTATTTGGTTTTTTCTTAAATTATTTAAAAGATAATGATGAAGTTATTTTATCAAGTAGTGAACATGCATCAAATATATTACCTTGGTTAATTTTATCAGTTAAAAAGAAAATTAAAATAGTATTTGTTGATTCTAAAAATGAAAAATTAAGTATTGATGATATAAAAGAAAAAATAACTTCTAAGACTAAAGTCATATCACTTGCTCATATAACTAATGTTAGTGGAGATAAAAGAGATATTAAAAGTATTATTTCACTTGCACATAAGTATGGAATATTAGTAGTAGTGGATGGTGCTCAAAGTGTTCCACATATTAAAACAGATGTACAAGATATGGATATTGATTTTCTTGCATTCTCAGCACATAAGATGTGTGGACCAACAGGAATAGGAGTATTATATGGAAAGTATGAACTGTTAAAGAAAATGATTCCTTTTACTTATGGAGGAGGAATGAATTTGAATTATAATGAACATTCTTTAGAATTAGTAGAAATACCTTATAGATTTGAATCAGGTACTCCTAATATAAGTGGTATTATTGGTTTTAGTGAAACAATTAAGTTTTTAAATGAAATAGGTATGGATAATATTGAAAGACAAGAGAAGTATTTAAGAAGATATTTAATTAAAGAACTTGAAAGTATTCCATATGTAAAAATATATAATAAAGATTGTGAAGGTAGTACAGTTATTATTAATATTGATGGAGTTTTATCAGGTGACTTAGGACTTTATTTGAATACCTTGGGTATATGTGTAAGAAGTGGTAAACATTGTGCTAAGATGGGTGATAATAAAGAAGATACTGTTAGAATTAGTTTATATTTTTATAATACTTATGAAGAAATTGATTATTTAATATCCGTTCTTAAAAAAAGAGATGAGATTTTTAAATATGCTAATTAATAATTTATATAGTTTGACTTTATATTTAAATTAAAATATATCTGAATTATAATTAAATATTAAGAATAATTGCTTTTATAAAAGTTAATTTTATCAATTTGTAGTAATAGTTTTAATATGATATATTCCTCCATGAAAGGAGGTAATATGTGTTAAATCAAATAGTAATTGCAGGAAGACTTGTAGGTGATCCTGAAATCGTAGTTACTGAAAATAATAAGAAAAGAACTATGATAGTTGTTGCTGTTCCAAGATGCTATAAAAATATTGAAGGTAATTATGATACTGACTTTATTAAATGTACTTTATGGAATGGTATTGCTGAGACTACTTGTGAATATTGTAAGAAAGGTGATGTTGTCGGCGTTAAAGGTAGAATACAAACTTCTAGTTATGAAAGTAATGGAGAGAAGAAATATTCTATGGATATTATTGCTGAAAAAGTATCATTCTTAAGTAGTAGACATAAAGAAACAGCTTAGGTTGTTTCTTTTGTTTTATAAAAAATATAAATTTTAGGGTTCAATTTTTAACTATTTTAGTACAAACAGTTGAGAAGACTTACTTCTCGACTGTTTTTTAGTTCTTTGACAATTAGGTTATTTAGTCATTAAATACGTTCTATTTATTTTGAGCACTTTAATAAGTACGCTTGCGAATAATACTTGATTATAAAATTGGATTGCAACCAATATGCGATGATGAATAAATAGTATAATGATACTCCTGCTTATAATTAAGTAGCTTGGAAGATAATTCGAAGAGGTGAAATTCCTGTGAATCAGTTAGCAACTGATTGTTTAATGACTTTTAAGGTTCTAAATTAAAAAAGAAAGGGATGATAAAAATGAATTTAGAAAATCAAACAGTAGTTGGAACTGATGAAGTTACAGTTAATGATTCTCTTAATGCAGCATTATTAGAATTAACAATAACACCAACTGTAACAACAGAAATACCAAATAATAATGAATTATTTATTTATGTAGACAAACAACCAAAGGATAATCCAAGTGAAGAAAGAAAACAATATTTATTTGATTTAAATGATATTCTTAGAACTTATAATAATGTTAGTGATGAGTTCAAACAAAGAATAAAAATATTAAATAATGATATTGTATTAGAAAGTTATGTTGAAAGAAAAATATCTTATGATTCTTCTACTGAAGAATACAGTGTATTTGACACATCTGAAATTGAGAAATTAGAAAGTTATCCAATTACGCTATTTGAAGGCACAAATTATATTTATACAAATTATTCAAATGCTAATATTGCACTTATTTATGCTAAAGATGATAATTTAAATAAAATGTACTTAAATGGTAGTATGTATTATCATCATAAATTAAGAAACGATGGGGAGTTTTGTTTAGATGACATATATTTCAAAGATGCGTTTACTAAAACAGGTGATGATTTAAATATAGAAGTTAATAATGCTAGTGTTGATAGTTTATCTTCAAACAGCAATACTTTTGGTTTAGATGAATCTGGTAATTTAACTGTTAATACTATTTCATGCAATTCAATCACAGCAAATGAAAGTAATTTACCTTCTTCAAATGATTTAAATTTAACTGAAATAATAAATACAATTTATCCAGTCGGAAGTATTTACATGTCAGTAAATGAGGTAGAACCTACTGCTTTATTTGGCGGAACATGGGAAAAATTAAAAGATAAATTTTTATTAGGATCAGGGAATGAATATTCTTTAAATTCTACAGGTGGTGAAAAAGAACATACTTTAACAATTAATGAAATGCCATCTCATAATCATAGCGTGTCTGGCAATACTCAAAATGGAGGTACACATAAACATAATGTAAGTGGTGGTGCAAATGTACAAAGTAGTGGTGGTTCAGAAGGACTTGAAAGTTATGGAAGCAGATATAAAACATTTAGAACAATTGGTGATGCAGCAATGTCTGGCGGAACACATAATCATAATATTTCTTTAACAAGCGCAACTACTGGTGCTGGAAATTCACACAATAATATGCCACCATATATAGTAGTAAATATATGGAAAAGAATTAGTTAATTCTACAGGTGAAAAATATGAAACAAATAGAATTAATTAATAAAAGAAAACCAAGAGAAAAACATTTTTTACAAGAAGATGGGACTATAGTTGCAAAATTATATGATACAGACATTCATTATCTAAAAAATAATAAATACGAAGAAATCGATAATCAATTGATTTTGAAAAACGGAATATATAAAAATAAAAACAATTCATTTAGACTTGAATTTGATAATAAACATTTATACAGTATGTTCGAAGATGATTTTTATTTCAAAATCAATTTAATTGATGAAGAAAAACATAAGTTTATATTGTCAAAGGATAATAATAAAAAAGAGGGTAAGGGACGTTACATTGATATTTTAAAAAATATTGATATTGAATATATAGTTAGTTCTAAAAAAATAAAAGAAAACATTATTTTAAAAGAAAAAAATAATGAAATTGACAAAATATCATTTAGAATTGATACTAATTATGATATTGAAAATATAGATAATACATTATATATATCAAAAGATAAAAGTAAAAAATATAAATTTAATGAATTATTTGCTATAGATGCAAATTCAAAAGTCTTAAGTAATTTGAAATTTGATTTAAAAAAAGATAATAATTTTTACTTTTTGACTATATTTTTAACTGATAGTTGGTTTAAAGATGTTGATAGAGCATATCCTATTATTATTGATCCTACAATTACATATGAAGATGTAGAAGACAGTGTAATAGATACATATATAAGTCAATATCGTCCAGATACAAATTTTAGTGCTACAGATAAGTTACTAGTAGGAAATTGGGACACTTCTAGTACAACTAGTAATATATATAGATCACTTATCAAGTTTAAATTGCCAACAATAGGGACAGGATGTCAAATTATTAATGCTAAAGTAAGATTAGTTGGATATCCTTATGATTATTCTATAAATGCTTATCGTTATTTAGAGACACATAGAATAACAAAAGACTGGAGTGAACAACTTGCTACTTGGAATAATATGAATGATAAATTTGATTCTAGAGCTGAATCTATTTTTTATTCTTATAACAGTGAAGTATCACCTTCGGGCGATGAGATTAATTATATAAATAATTATTTTGATATAACAAATCTAGTTAAAAAATGGTATACAGGCACACCAAATTACGGAATAATGATTAAAGCACTTGATGAAACAGAAAGAGTGGATTTCTTATCTCAATTTTTCAGCAAAGAAAACTTAGTATCAGGAGATAATCCAAAACCGCTTTTAGAAATAACTTATAGAAATCAAAACGGTTTAGAATCATATATGACATATTTCAGTGAAGGTCTTTCTGATGGTTCTATTTATTACAATTTATCAAACGGTAATATGGTATTTACTCATGATTTAATTGCGACTAAAAGTCAAAACTTTCCTGCAATATTAACATTAGTTTATAATACTAATGATGTAGTTTTAAAGAACAATTATAATAAAATAGGTAATGGTTTTAAATTTAATTTTAATCAAAGAGTATTTACAGATTCTAATGATAATTCAATTATATGTTTTTTAGATAAAGATTCTACAATTCACTATTTTAAAGATGAAAAACAAACTTTTGATGATTCAGGAGAACTTACAATTGAAAAGAAAGAGAATGAATATTATGATGATGAAGGTTTAGGCTTTGTTATTACTAAATATGATTCTTATTATATAATAAATGATATAGATAAGAATAAGTTAAGATTTGATATTACTAATGGTATAGGATATTTAACTGAAATAGAGACTAATGATGGTTATAAAACAAGAATTTTCTATGATGATAATCAAAGAATATCAAAAATAATAGATGAAAGTAATGATGAGTTAAATATAACTTATAGTGAAACTCAAATTACATTAAGCGCAACTCATGGTCAAAGTGTAATTAACATAGTAGATAACTTAATATCAAGTATTACAGATATTAATGGAGAATACTTGTTTACATATAATTCAGATAAACTTATAAGTTCAATAAAAGATAATAATTTTAAAAAAGTATCAATGGAGTATTATAATAACAGTCCTTACAAAATAAAAAAGGTTTCAGAATATTCTACTGATGAAACACTTAGTAAATCATATGAATTTAGTTATGGATTTGATTCAACATCAATAAAAGATTTTAGAGGTAGAGTTAATACATTCTGCTATAATTCTAGTGGTAATATAATTTCAACAACAATAAAACAAATTGAAAATGATTTATCTGTGAATTATGGATATACAAATAACTATGGTGAGTATGGGCAATTTATTAATAAAATACTAAGCGAATCAAATCTTATGAAACCTGTTGAAAATTTAATAAAAGATTCTAGTTATGAAGTAAATTCACTTAGAAATTCGCCATATGTAACATTAACTTCCTCTGATATAACAGCAGAAATTACACAAGAATATTCAAACATTGGAAGTAAAAGCTTAAAAATAAATAGTGTTACATCAAATCAAGAATATAGAGAAAGATTTAATATTTATGATATTGGTGATCATACGTTTAGTGCTTATATTAAAAATAGTAATAAAATAAAAATGTTTATAGAATATTACGATTCTAACTCAAATCTTATAAGAGTAGAAGGAAAAGAAATTGATAGTAATTCTACTTTTAATAGATATGATATATCATTTACTTGTGAAATTTTACCTGATTATATAACTATAGGTTATTTACTTTTAGAACCAGGAACATTATATATTGATGATATTCAGCTTGAAAAAGGAAATGTATGTAATGATTATAATTTGATAGAAAAAATGAGAATATCTAATGATTTTGAAAATGAATGGAATATTTTCGCAGCAAGTTCAATAGAAGAATTAAATATAAACGCAAGTGATTTTGTTACGCAAGTAGTAAAAGATGGAATGACAGCAATAAAAGTTAATATGCGACCAGATTTAACAACTCAATTTGGTAAAACGTTAAATATTAGTGGTAAAGCAGGAGATACATATACAATATGCTTTTGGTATAAAAATCATGGCTTAAATTTAAATGATGATGAGTTTTATAATAATGTTACAATATCATTTGATTATTTATTGGATGATGAATATAACGATGGTCATTGTGTATTGCCAGGTGAAGAATTAAAGCCTAATGAAGATGAATGGCAATTTTATATGGAAAGTTTTGTAGCAGAATATGATTATTCATCTTTTGATATATTATTCTCACAAAATTTGAATTCTAATGAATTATTTGTTTCTAATATTTCGTTATTCAAAGGACGTAAATCTTCAAATTATAATTATGATAATAATGGTTTGTTAGTTGGAAGTTATTCACCACTTGGTAAAGAATCAACTATATCATATGATAGTGATAATTTGCTTTCTGTACTTAAAAATTCAAATAAAAGTAAATTATGTTATGAATACAATAAAGACAAAAATGTATTTAAATGTTTTACTAATATGAGTTTATCAACAGAGGTAGTTTATGATGATAAAAAAAGAGAAGTTGCTTCAAAAGCAATGAATATAAAAAATACAGTAGATACATTTGATAAATATTATATTAGATGTGCTAAAACAAATAGTTTCTTAAAGATAAAAGAAAAAGATATTTTCATAAGTAATGATAAATATCTAAAAGATTATTGGTATTTTGAACCAGTTGTTTTAAATGAAGAAACATATTATAAAATATATCATTCAATTATTAATAATAAATATATGTCTTATATTTCTAATATATTGAAGTTAAAGGAATATGACGAATCAACTTCTTTATTTACACTCACTAAAAATGAAAATGGAAGTTATTATATAAGAACTAAAAGTGATGATGCATACTTATGTTCAAAAGAAGATAACACTTTAACATTTAACACTCTTATGAATGATGTAGATAATTTTGAATTTTATATTGAAAAATATACAAGTAAAGATTTCTCAGAAAGAAATAAAAAATATGATAATAAAGATAGACTAATACAAACTACTGATGAATTATTAAATGAAACAAATGTTGAAATAAATGAATTAGGTCTAGCAACAAAAACTACATCAGGTAAGAATTATTCAAAAATAACTTATGATGATAATAAAAGAATAAGTAAATATAATAAAAATGGAGGAGAGTTAAAATATAATTATGATGAACATAAATTATTAAATCAAGTTACTTATAATGATAAAATATACAAAATATTTTATGATAAGTTCTTAAATATAAATAAGATATATTTAGGTGAACAACTATTACTTGATAATGATATGGATGACTATGGTGAAAATATTGTAAAAATAAAATATAATAACGGAAATATATGCTATTCATACGATAATTTTGGTAGAGTAATAGAAAAAACAAAATCAAATGATATTTATAATTATTACTATGATAATAGTGGTAATATGGTTAAAGTATTAAAAGATTATTATTATTATAAATTATATTATGATCTTGATAATAAGATCTATGCAGTTAGATCATCTGACTTTGATATAGATTATAAATATGATGAATTATATAATTTAAAAGAAAAAACATATTCAATTAATAATGGTAAATATATAACTCTAGGCGAATATGATAGCGATAATAACCTAATTAAAACAATATATAAAACTAATTCTTTCGAAACAATTTTAGATAGTTTAGAGCGTATTACTAATAATAAAATCAATGACAGGATTATATCTTCTAGGGAATATTATTCTAATGGACATAGACAGTCAACATTAATTAAAAAATATAGTGTTTTAAATGATAGTTATACATTTAAATTTGATAAAAACTACAATATAGTATCTATATTAAAAAATAATAACAAATATTT
>CAVBMP010000122.1:0-2447 GCA_963596555.1 Bacteroides helcogenes | reverse complement strand
GGAAATATATTATAACATTAAATAAAGTATATGATGTTCCTAAAAATAAATATGATTTTTGATAAGTCTTATGACTTATTTTTTCTTATCTGAGTGTAAACAATCTAAAAATTATAGAAATAACTATGCAATTAGTGTATAATATTAAAGTAGATAGGGAGTGATTAAATGTTATCAACAACTATATTTAAAATAGCAACAAAAATATTAGATATATTAATTCTTTGGTATATTTTTTACCAAATTCTTAAATATTCAAGAAATAATTTTAAACTTACTTTGATAGTAAAAGGAATAATTATTCTTGTTTTATTAAATTTTTTAAGTAAGATATTAAATCTTAATGCTGTAGGTATTATGCTTAAATATATAATATCTTGGGGACCTCTTGCTTTAGTCATAATATTTCAACCGGAAATTAGAAATATTTTAGAAAGTATAGGTAGAAGTCAACTATTAGGTAGACATAAAACTATGACAGTAGATGAACGTGAAAAAGTTGTATATGAGATTATAAATGCAGTAGATTATTTAAAGAAAAATAAAATAGGTGCATTGATTGTTCTTGAAAGAGATTATAGTTTAGCACAATATATAGAACCTGCGAATAAATTATATGCAGATATTAGTAGTGAACTTTTAATATCAATATTCTTCCCAAATAATCCACTTCATGATGGAGGTGTAATTATACAGGGAGATAGAATAACATGCGCAGGTAGTGTATTTCCAACTAGTACAAATCAAAACTTATCTAAAAGATTAGGTACTAGACATAGAGCTGCTTTAGGAATAAGTGAAGTAAGTGATGCGATTGCAGTAGTAGTAAGTGAAGAAACTGGAAGAATATCAATCGCAGTAAATAGTGAACTTAATTATAACTTATCATTAGATGATGCTAGAATGTTACTTATAGAAGAACTTCAACCAAAGAAAGAAATATTCTATGAAGCAGATCAAGAAAGTGAGAGTGATGAAGATGAAAAAACTACTAAATAGTTGTTATAAAGTCATTAAATCTATATTTAACTTTCTTTATAAAATAATAGATGTTATACTTATTACACCATTATCTAAAATATTATATTTTATTTCAGATAAGTTTGGTGGTAAGAATAGTGCTTTTGAAAAAGTAATTAATAATCCAAATTCACTTATATATATTTCTCTTATATTTGCGTTTGCTTGTTTTATAGCAGTAGATACTAAAGCAATAAATTTAACTGAAACAGAATCTATTGTACTAACAAATCAACCAATAGTTGCTGAATATAATGAAGAAGCATATGTAATAGAAGGTATACCTGAAAGTGCTGATATAGTACTTATGGGTAGAAAAGGTGATCTTTATTTAGCAGAACAATTAGGTGAACATAAATTAACACTTGATTTATCTGGTTTAGGAGCAGGAACTCATAAAGTTGCTCTTAAATATAATCAACCAATAAATACATTAAGTTATAAACTTGATCCATCAAGAATAACAGTTGTTATTTATCCAAAAGTTAGTGCATCTAAGACAGTTACAGCAGATGTATTAAATGCTGATAAATTAGGAGATACATTAGTTATTAGTTCTGTAACACTTGATAAAACAGAAGTAATAGTTAAATCTTATAAAGAAAAATTAGAAAAAGTAGCAACAGTTAAAGCATTAGTAGATGTAAATGCTCTTAATGCAACAAGTGCTGGTACATATAAGTTAGATAAAGTTAAGTTAGTGGCATATGATGAGAAAGGTACTGAACTTCCTGATATAGAAATAGTACCAGATACAGTAACTGCAACAGTAGTTGTAACATCTCCAAGTAAAGTTGTTCCAATTACAATAGTTCCAGTAGGTGATGTAGCAAGTGGTAGTGCTATTAGTTCAATAACATCAAATGTAACATCTGTAACATTATATGGTGATGAAGATGTATTAAGTAAAATTGATGATATTAAGATTGAAATAGATGTAAATGGCTTAAGTAAAGATAAGACATATCAACAAACAATAGTTAAACCAAGTGGTGTTAAATCAATGTCAGATACAAATGCTACTATAAAAGTTAAGATGGAAACTGAAACATCTAAAGAGTTCAAAGGAATACCAATAGTATTTGAAAATTTAGATACTAATAAATATAGAGTAAAAGCAGCAAGTGCTGATGAAACTAAAGTAGATGTTATAGTAAAAGGTGTATCAACTGTACTAAATAAATTAGAGAGTGAAGACATAAAAGCATATGTTGATTTATCTGATTTAACAGAAGGTGAATATCCTGTACCTGTTATGGTAACTGGTAAAGATTTAAAACTAAGTTATTCATCTAGAACTACTAAGATAAATATTATAATATCTAAGAAATAGGACTTATGAAAATAAGTTCTTTTTTGTTACCGAGAAGTTAGTTCTGAACTTAACCGGGTGTCAAACACATGTAAATTGACTAGGGGGGGGGGTG
>CAVBMP010000121.1:0-8496 GCA_963596555.1 Bacteroides helcogenes | reverse complement strand
TAGATGATACAGAAAAAATATTTAATAAATTTAAAATGGATAGTGATATATATCCGTCAAATATGGATGAGGCAAATGAAATAAAAAAAGAAGTTGCTAAAACTGGAGCAAGATTATTAATAATAAAACAAAAGCATCTTGGTAGTGATAAATTACCAACTTATATTAAAGATTTTACGGATTATTTAGAAAATAAAGGTGTAGATATTTATGAAACATCTAATGTTACAGATATTATTAGTAAAAAAGAAAATGAACATGAAATAGTAATTGAAAATAAAGAAAGTATTATTGCTAAGGAAGTTATAATAGCGCCTGGTAGAACTGGTGCTAAATGGGTACAAGAACTTGCAGATAAATATAATATTCCTTACACAAGTCAAAGTATAGAAATTGGTGTTCGCGTTGAAGTTAGAAAAGAAATACTAGAAGACATTACTAATGTTATTTATGATCCAACTATATTTATTAAAACTGATACATATACAGATGAAATAAGAACATTTTGTACTAATCCAGGCGGTTTTGTAGCAAAAGAAAATTATTATGGATTTATTTGCGTAAATGGACATTCATTAAAAGATATTAAATCAGACAATTCTAACTTTGCATTCATTAGTAAAGTAGGTCTTACAGAACCTGTTACTAATACTAGATTATATGGTGAGAGTATTGCAAGAATAGCAAATACTTTAGGTGATGGAAAACCAATTATTCAATCACTTAGAGATTTAAAAAAAGGTAGAAGAAGTGAATGGAAAAGAATTAATAAAGGATTTATTGAACCTACTCTAAAAGATTGTGTTGCTGGAGATTTATCACTTGTTTTACCTCATAGAATTATTACAAATATACTTGAAGGTTTAGAAAAACTAGATAAAATAATACCTGGTGTTAATAATGATGAGACATTATTATATGGACCTGAAATCAAATTTTTTAGTAATGAAATTGACACTAACAATAAATTTAAATTAAAAGATTATGATATTTATTTTATTGGAGATGGTGCTGGTAAAGCAGGAAATATTGTAACTGCTGCTGCGACTGGTTTAGTAGCGGCTAGAGATATTCTTGAAAAACTAAAATAAGAATGTAAAGAAACTATGCATATTTAATAGTTTTTTTATTTTCTTTTTTAATATTTGTACTTTTATATTTTCAAAAAATGTAATATATGTTAAAATATTTAATAGATAAGAGAGGTAACTATCGTGGGAAAAATTATATCATTAGTAAATCAAAAAGGTGGAGTAGGAAAGACAACAACTAGTATAAACTTATCTAGTTCTCTTGGTTATTTAGGGAAAAAGGTTTTACTAATCGACTTAGATCCACAAAGTAACAGTACAACTGGGCTTGGAATTGATAGAGTTAAAATTAAAAAAAGTATATATAATGTAATAATGGGTGAATGTGATATTAAAGATACAATTATCAAAACACCTTTTAAAAATTTAAGTATAATACCTGCATTAATAGATCTTGCTGGTGTTGACATTGAACTTATTCAAATAAGTGTTCAAGACAAAGAATTTATAATTACTGAACAATTAAAAAAACAACTTGCTACTATAAAAGATAGATATGATTATATAATAATTGATTGTCCACCAAACTTAGGTATTTTAACAACTAATGCACTTGCTGCTTCTGATTCTGTTTTAATACCAATTCAATGTGAATATTATTCACTAGAAGGAGTTAATCAATTGTTACATACAATTCTAAATATACAGAAAAAAGTAAATCCAAATTTAGATATTGAGGGAGTATTGTTAACAATGCTTGACGGAAGAACATTATTAGGTCTAGAAGTTGTTGAAGATGTAAGAAAATTCTTTAATGAGAAAGTATTTAGCACAATAATACCTAGATTAGTTAAATTAGTAGAAGCACCATCACATGGAAAACCAATAATAGAGTATGATCCAAAGAGTAAAGGTGCTCTTGCTTATTTAAATTTAGCAAAAGAGGTGATTGAAAGAAATGGAAAATAAAAGAAAGGCATTAGGAAAAGGGTTAGAACAATTATTTAGCAATGAATCATTATATGTTGATCCAATAGAAGAAATAATTGAGACTACTCCTAAAGAAAATATAGTTGAAATTAATATAAGCGAGCTAAGAAGTAATCCATATCAACCAAGAAGAACATTTGATCAAGAAAAACTTACTGAACTTGCAAATTCTATAAAAGAATATGGTGTTTTAGAACCAATAATCGTAACTAAAAGTATTAAGGGTTATGAAATAGTTGCTGGTGAAAGAAGAACTAAAGCATGTGAACTTATTGGTAAAGAAACAATACCTGCGATTGTTAAAGAGTTTAGCGATAATGAAATGATGGAGATTGCTCTTTTGGAAAATATCCAAAGAGAAGACTTAACTGCGATTGAAGAAGCAGAGGCATATGCTGGAATAATTAAAGCATTAAATATTACTCAAGAAGAACTTGCTAAAAAGATAGGTAAAAGTAGAACACATGTAACAAATATGTTAGGTATTTTAAGACTTCCACAAGAGATTAAAAATGACATATTAAATGGTTATATTTCTATGGGACATGCAAGAGTACTTAGTAAATTAGAAGATAAAGAAAAAATGCTTCAATTATGCGAAAGAATTAAATTTGAACATTTGTCAGTTCATGATTTAGAAAGAATCGCATCTGATCCTGTTTTTGAAAGAAAAAATAAAGTAGTTAAAATTAAACAAGAAAATCAATATAAATATGTTGAAGATATTATGACTGATAAATTAGGAAATAAAGTTAAAATTAAAAATAGAAAAGTAGTTATTCCATTTAATAGTGAAAAAGATTTAGAAAGAATTTTAGATATATTAAATATCGAAATTAAAGTAGATTAGTATGGAAAATAAATATAAATTAGGTAGTAAAGTCATAATGAAAAAACAACATCCATGTGGTACAAATCTATGGACTATTACAAGAGTTGGAGTTGACATAAAAATTAAATGTATTGCTTGTGGTCGTTCAATAATGATTGATAGAGTAGAATTTGACAAAAAACTTAAGAAAGTTGAGGAATACTGATGTTTAAAAAGAAATTAAAATTAAGTCCAATTATGACATTTATAATAATGACAATTGTAGTTATAGTATTAAGTGGATTTTTGCATTTATTAAACATACAAGCAGAATATTCTACCGTTAATACTGTATCAAATGAGGTTGTTAATAACGTAGTTGAAGTTCAAAATTTATTTAGCACTAGTGGTATCAAACATATCGTTACTTCTGCTGTAAATGGATTTGTTAATTTTGAACCATTAGCAACATTGATAATTATATTGATAGGACTTGGTATACTTGAAAAAACTGGTTTTATGCGTAGTTTTTTTACTGTGTTAACACGAAATTCTAAGAAGAACACTGTTACATTTATATTAATATTTATATGTTTATTGTTTTCAATAATGGGTAACTCTGGTTTTGCAATAATGTTACCGATTGCTGCGTTGTTATTTAAATATGGAAGAAGAAATCCTTTAGGAGGAATAATTGCTTCATTTGCATCTCTTTCTTTTGGATATGGTATAAATATATTTTTATCATCAAATGATAGTAGTCTTTTAACGTTGACGATTAATGCTGCGAAAACACTTGATCCAAAATATAAAGTTGGCATATTTTTTGCATTATTTATAATGATAGTATTGTTAATAGTGACATCAATTATATTTACATATATAACTGAGAAAAGAATTATGCCTAAATTACCAAGATATGAGTCAGATGAAGAACAACTTGTTATAACAAATAAAGAATTAAGAGGATTAATAATAGGTTTAGGACTTGGGACATTATATACATTAATAATAATATATATGATTATACCTGGATTACCTTTATCTGGTGCATTTTTAGATCATAGTGGTGAAAGATATATTGATATGATTTTTGGTAATAATTCATTGTTTGCTAAAGGGTTTATATTTATAGTGACATTTGCATTTTTCTTAATAGGTATTGGTTATGGCTTTATGACTAAAACTATTAAAAATAATAAAGATGTTACTGATAGTTTAGGACATTCATTAGATGACATAGGAGGTATTATAGTATTAATATTCTTCGCTTCATTATTTATTAATGTATATGAAGAAAGTCATATAGGTCTTGTTATTACTGGTTTTATTTCATCATTAATAGGTGGATTAAAGTTTACTGGTATTGGACTTATATTGTTAACATTAATACTTATATGTGTAGCAAATATTTTTTGCCCAAATTCTATTGTAAAATGGAGTATGTTGTCAGCAACAGTTGTCCCATTATTTATGAATGCTAGTATAAGCCCTGAATTTTCACAACTTGTATATTTAGCTGGTGATAGTATAACTAATGGATTAACACCACTATTTATGTATTTTGTAATATACATAGCATTTATGGAAAAATATAATAAAGGTGATATGGTAACACTTTTTGGTAGTATAAAAACTCTTGTTCCATATAGTATGTATTCGTTATTAATATGGGCAATAGTTCTAGTAGGTTTTTATTTAATAGGAATACCAATTGGAATTGGTTCTTATCCGGGGGTAGTTTATGGCGCTTAAAGCAGGTATTATAGGTCTTCCAAATGTAGGGAAGAGTACATTATTCAATGCAATAACTAAAAAGAATATATTAGCAGCAAATTATCCATTTGCGACAATTGATCCTAATGTAGGAGTTGTAACAGTACCAGATCAAAGACTTGAAGTATTAAATGATATGTATATGCCAGAGAGATTAATCGCAACGCAATATGAGTTCATTGATATCGCAGGTCTTGTTAAAGGTGCTTCAACTGGTGAAGGTCTTGGTAATAAATTTCTTGCTAATATTAGAGAAGTTGATGCGATAGTTCAAGTAGTTAGATGTTTTGAAAATAAAGATATTATTCATGTTGAAGGAACAATTGATCCTACAAGAGATATAGAAATTGTTAATTATGAGTTAATCCTAAGTGATTTGGAAATAGTAGAGAATAGACTTTCTAAGATTGAAAAGAAGGCAACTACATCTAATGATAAAGAAGGTTTATATGAGGTTTCATTATTAAAAAAACTTAAAGATATTTTAAGTGAAGGGAAAATGCTTAGACTTGAAGAATTTGATGAAAAAGAATCCAAGTTAATAAAAACATATAATTTGATAACTAATAAGCCATTTATATATTTAGCAAATGTATCTGAAGAGGATTTATTAACTAATGATAATCCTTATGTTAATAAAGTAAGAGAATATGCTTCTAAAGAAAAATCAAGTGTAGTATTGATGTGTGCTAAAATAGAAAGTGAATTATCTGAATTAGACGAAGAATCTAAAAGAGAATTTTTAAAGGATTTAGGAATTCAGAATAGTGGTTTAGATTCACTTATTCATAATACTTATCATTTACTTGGACTTAAAACATTCTTTACAGTCGGAAGTGACGAGGTAAGAGCATGGACATTTAAGGACGGTATGACTGCTCCTGAATGTGCTGGACTTATCCATACAGATTTTCAAAAGGGATTTATTAAAGCAGAAGTAATGAGTTATGATGACTTGGTTCAATATGGAAGTGAACTTAAGGTAAAAGAGGCGGGTCGTGCTAGACTTGAAGGCAAAGATTATGTTATGCAAGATGGAGATATTTGTTTATTTAGATTTAATGTTACAAAATAAAAGATTCACATTGATGTGAACCTTTTTTAATTTTATTTATTTTATTTCGATAAATTTCTTTGTTTCTTTCTTTTCTTCTTTTGGGAAAGAGATTTTTAATACACCATTGTGGAATTTAGCATTGATTTCATTTTCTTTAACGCTTCCAACATTGAATTGTCTCTTAAATGAACCATAAGATCTTTCTCTTCTGTAATAATTTTTACCTTCTTTATCTTCTTTTGATTCAGATTTTCCTGCTTCAATAGTAAGAATACCATCTTCTACGTCAATTTTAATGTCTTCTTTATTAAAACCTGGTACATCCATTTCAATATGAATATTACCACCTTTTTCATAGACATCAGTCTTCATCAACTCCATTTTAGGCATTTTAGGTAATGCGAAATCATCAAAGAAATCATCTAAATAAAATTTTCCTGGTAATAAACTCATTATTATCATCTCCTTACAATTATAATTATACTCAATAATTAGCACTTGTCAATAGTAAGTGCTAAAATTTTGGAATTTTTTTACACTATTATTATATACATATTTGTAAATAATATAACTAGGAGGTAAAAATATGAAAGAAACACCTAATATAATATCGGTCAAAGATTTATTATATATAGAAGATATGTTAAATTGGAATTTCATTATGAATAAGAAGGTATATTCATTTTTAGAATGTGTTGATGATGAAGAAGTTAAAAATATTTTAATAAAAGTTAAAAAGATGCATTCTAAACATTATAGAGATTTATTAAATATATTACAATAAGGAGAATAAATTATGAAAACAATAAAAAATGAATGTGAACAAGTTCCTAAAGATGAGTGTATGAATGATGAAGATATTTTAAATGATATCATGCTTTGTGAAAAAAATATATCTAATAGTTATAGCGTTGCGATTAATGAAATGAGTAATAAATACTTATATAAAGAAGTAATGAGTATATTTGAAGATACAAAAGATATAGCTAGGGATATATATAATTTAATGTTTTCTAAAGGATGGTATTCAATAACTCAAGAGGATGAAAAAAATATTGAAAAGTCATACACAAAATACAGTAATAAACTGTCAGAACTAAGTTAAACTATTTAAAAACTATTATTAATGTGATAAAATATTATTATGAAAAAAGTAGTAATAATATTTTTTATTTTAATTATTTTTCCATTAACTGTTAACGCAGAAAGAAAAGAAATAGAGTTTGATTCATGTGTAGATGGAGATACCATTAAAGCGAAAATAGATGGTGAGGTTTCAACTATTAGATTTCTTGCAGTTGATACTCCAGAAACAGTTCATCCTAAGAAAAAAGAAGAACCTTACGGAAAAGAAGCAAGTAATTATACATGTAATAGGGTTAAAAATGCTAAAAAACTTGAAATAGAATATGATCCTGGAAGTGATAAACTAGATAAGTATAAAAGAACATTAGGATGGATTTATGTTGATGGTTCTTTATTACAAAAAGAATTAATTGAACATGGATATGCAAAGGTTGCATATATTTATGGTGACTATTTATATACAAGTGAGCTTAAAAATGTAGAAAAAACTATTAAAGAAAAAAAGATAGGAGTATGGAGTGATCAAACTTCAAACAATAAAGAAGATAAAGAAAAAAGTATATCTGAGTTAATAACAGACTTTATAAATGATTTAATTGATGAGATTATTAAATCAGTTAAAAAAACTATTAAAAAAGAAATTAAAAAAATATTTAATTGACAAATAATGGATAATAGAATATCATATATTTTAAATAAAGGTGAATGCAATGAAAAAAGATCAAAAGTTTTTAAATGAATTAAATGATAAATTGGGAGACATCAGTCAAAAAAAGAAAAGTTTAATTTTATCAAAATATAGAAATATTATTGATAGTGAAAAAAAGAATGGTAAAAAAATAACTGAGATTATTAAATCTTTTGGTAATATTGATGAGATTGTCTTAAAAGAAATTGAAATTAATAATTGTCATGATTTATCATATAAAATAAAACATATTTTTACTAATAAGAATAAAAAAAGTAAGAAAGAAAGTAAAATCAAAAAGTTTGAAAATAAGGTAAATGATTTTGAAGAAAGATTTAATGCAAAATTTACTCGTAAAAATAAATCTAAGAAAAATATAGAGAAAATAAAAAAAGAAACTAAAAAAATTACAGAAGATATAAAGATTGCTTCAGATGAAATAAAACAAGATTTTAAAAATGAAATCGCAGAAGTTTCTTCTATACCAACTACTAAAAAAATATTTGAATCTAAGAGTGAAAGAAAACATAGAATTATTATTAAAACATTAAAAGTAATAGTGATGCTTGTATTATTATTCTTATGGTTATGGGCATGCATAGCATTCATTGCAGGATTATTTGCTATAATGGATGGTGTTAAAATATATGGAATTAACATTATATTATTCGCAGTTATGTTACTAACTTTGTGGGCACTTCTATTAGTTAATAAAACATTATTTAAAAAGAAAATTAATAAATTATTTTGGTTTATATCATTAATTATAATCATATTTATATTTGCTCTTGGAATTGCATTAACTGGTTACAAAGTTAGTAAAATTAAAACTATAAAAGATGTAAGTGAGAAGTATAATTTTACTAGGAAATATGAAGAATATAATTTACCTCAAAATGAATCAAAGAAATTCTATATATATTTCAATGGTAATTATAATACTAAATATGAGTATGAATATTCTGAAAGTATGAATGGTAAAATAGGTATTGAAGTTAAATATTATGAATGTTATTACAATTTTTATAATAAAAAGGGAAATCATAATGTTTATATA
>CAVBMP010000120.1:0-2502 GCA_963596555.1 Bacteroides helcogenes | reverse complement strand
AAAGTGATATAAGTGAAAATTGTTCTTATGAAGAACTTCATAATATTGCTGGAACTTTGATGAAAAATTTTTATGAAAAATCATCTTATAAAGACAGATTAACTGTAAGTTCGATAGAATTTTCTAATGATAAAAATACCGTGGTAAGCGGTATAGAACCGATAGATGTTTCTGAAGAGAAAAATGATTCTATTAAAATGTATATAAAACCTGTTTCAGACACATCATCATTGTTGTCTATTACTATAGTTGCTGATGGGAATATTGCTTTTCCTGAAGATTCATCGTCTTTACTTAGTTTTGGTAGGCCACATAGTGGTGGTGGTTATTACGGAGCATTAAAAAGCATTAAATTTAATAATTCCATTGATACGAATAGAGTAAAAAATATGTCTAAGATTTTTTATGGAAATAATCTATTAGAATCACTTGATTTAAGTGACTTTAATACATCAAACGTAACTAATATGAGTGAAATGTTTATGGGAATTGGTGTTGAAGAATTAGACTTAAGCAGTTTTGATACATCAAAAGTTATTGATATGAGTCGAATGTTTTATTGTCCTTTCGATAATAGCAAATTAAAAAGTATAAAGAACTTAAACAAATTCAACACTTCAAAAGTAACTAATATGAGTCAAATGTTTTTTGGTAGTAAAGTAACAACATTAGATTTAAGTAGTTTTGATACATCAAACGTAACGGATATGAATGCAATGTTTTGGTATAGTGCCGCAACAGAAATAAAAGGTTTAAATAAATTTAATACATCAAATGTTACAAATATGAATTGCATGTTTGCTGGCAATGAAACAACGACATTAGATTTAAGCGGTTTTGATACTTCGAATGTAACTGATATGGGTGGTATGTTCTCTAGTAACCAAGCAATAGAAATAAAAGGTTTGAATAAATTTAATACATTAAATGTTACAAATATGAATTGCATGTTTGCTTATAGTAAAGTAGCAATGTTAGATTTAAGCGGTTTTAATACATCAAACGTAACGGATATGGAAGGAATGTTTAAAAATAGTGTAGCAACAATCGGTTATGCTAAGGATGCAGAAACTGCTGCTAAGTTTAATGATTCAACTGTTACTAGTATACCTGATACACTTAAGTTTGTAGTTAAATAATTGATTATTAATTATTAAAATGATATACTCATTATGTCGATAGGAGTAAAATATGAAAAAGAAAATAGTTGGAATTTTAATTGTATTATTGATTATTGTTTCTTCTATTTTTTTATTTTGTAATAAAAAAGAAAAGACTATTGATGATATGACACTTAGAGAAAAAATTGGTCAAATGTTAATGGTATATTATACTCTTGATGAAGTAGATGATGACTTAATCAATACACTAAAAACTAATCAACCAGGTGGTTTTATAATAACTGGAGATAATTTAAAAGAATATAATAGAACTAAAAAGTTTATTACTTCGTTAAATAAATATACTGATATTGATATGATAATTGCTGTTGATCAAGAAGGTGGTAGTGTCCAAAGGTTAAGTGACATTGAAGATAAAAAAGCAACAGTTATACCTCATGGGTATGAAATAGGCGCTTTAAATGATTTAGATGTTTCGTATAATATTGGTAAAATAATATCATCGGAAGCAGCAAGTATTGGATGTAACGCAGTATTTTCTCCAGTATGTGATATAGGAGACTATGAATCATCTGCGATGGGAAAAAGATTACTTTCTAATGATACTGAAATTGTAGTTAATAATTCATACCAAATATATAAAGGAATAAAAGACAATGGTTTATTATCAATACCAAAACATTTTCCTGGCATTGGAGATACTTCTTCTGATACACACTATGATGATATATCAGTTATTGATAAAACTAAAGAAGAACTATATGAAAATGAGCTTAAACCATTTATCAAATTAATTAATGAAGGTGCTGAAATGATTATGGTAGGACATGCTGTTTATCCTAAAGTGACAAATGATGATACACCAGCATCATTATCAGAAACAATAGTGACAGACCTTTTAATAAATGAACTAAAATTTGATGGTATTGTTATAACAGATGCAGTTAATATGGGTGCATTATCATATAAATATAATGAAGAAACTATTTATACTAAAGCAATAAATGCAGGAATTAATATGTTTATTATGCCTAATGGTTCTAAAAGGGTAATTGATATTATTGAAAAATGTGTTAAAGAAGGTACTATTGACGAAGAAAAGATAAATGAATCTGTAAGAAGAATATTAAAAGTTAAAAAAAATATCAAAACTAAAAAAATTGATAATTTTGGTTCTGATCTAAATAAAAAATATATATGTAATCATTTTAAAGATTATTGTAATTTAGAATAGACAAAGCAAAATTTGTTTATTTTTTTGTAATAAAAAAGTTGACGACGCCAACTTGTCCTCATATAAATGCTAATCTCGATTATGAAAAATTATTATTTCCGAGAAGTTAGTTCTGAACTTGATTGGGTGTCAAACACATGTAAATTG
>CAVBMP010000119.1:0-10919 GCA_963596555.1 Bacteroides helcogenes | reverse complement strand
TACAAAAATGTATATGCCTTAATCAAATTTTCCGAAACTTCTTGACACTAACATTAAACTACTTTTGACATTTTTTACTAAGTGTTTGACCATTCTTAGGTAAATATTTATCCATATAATAGCCTAATCTATGATCTGATATATTACTAATTATTTTAAATGATTTGATATCTTTGGTTTTAATACAAGTATCTCTAAATTCAGTATAAGTTTTATCTTTCGTACCACATAATGCTTTCATTAAACCATCTTCATTTTTTAAAACTATTAATCTAATAGGTTCTCCATCTAATTCACATTCTATTACCATACCTGGATCTACTGAATTAATATCAGAATAATCTTTTTGATTAGTTAAAAGAGGCATATTTAATAAATAATCTTTTATTGAACCACAATTACCATATAATCTTTCATCAACTCTATTAGCATATCTATGTGGACGTTTTTTATTAATAGCATAAACTTTTGATAAATCTGCATAATATTTTATTCTACTCATTTCAATTAATACACTATTATTTACTGGATAAACAGTTATTTTGTGCATATAAAATTCTTTATCATTGCTTTCAATAATAAGAAAAAAATCATCATCAATTTTGATAATATCACTTTCATCACAATAAAATTCTAAACTTCTAATATAATTTTTGAAATCTTGTGGATAAGCATTATTTCCAGTACAATTATATAATTTTTTTGTTATTTCATTAGTATCTTTTGAAATAAGTGGTACAGGTAAACCACTAATATTAGACTTAGGAAGAATAACGATTTTATTTAATCTTATTAAATTTCTTGGATAAGTAGTAATTACTTTCTCATTTTCGTTTGTTCTATCAAAATTCAATACTTGAGTTGTACATGAAAAAGCATAATAATAAGAACCTTTATCCATACATAATAAATAAGGACGAGCTCTATGGCTCTTTTTTATACTATTTAATTCTTTTTTATCAAGAGGCATATAAGCCCATGCAATTTCAAAATTATGTTTTTTCTTTTCCATATTATCCCCTCTTTTCAGTGCTACATATTATACTATAAAAGTTTGATTTTTTCAATAACTTTAAGCATTATCACATATATCTCTTAATTCTTTTATAAATATACTTTGTTTACTCTCATCATTATTTATTAACAAATACACTCTATTTTTAGTTCTGGTTAAAGCAACATAAAACAGTCTTCTTTCTTCAGCAAAAGGTATTTTTTCTTCAACATTTGGATATTTAAAGAGTGATGTTATAAAATATGTATTTTTGTTACTGGAAGGAAATTTATTATTTAACCCTATCAAAATAACTTCATCAAAAGTTAAACCTTTAGATTTATGAATAGTCATGCCTTCTAAGTCAATATCATCATATCCAACAAAAGATATCTTAGTCCCTATCTCATCATTAAGATAAGGTTTATCAAAACACTTATTTATCATTTCATTTGTTCTTGCTAAAACTAAAATATTATGAGTGGGATTTTCTTCATGAATTTTTAATATAACATCTTTTAATTTATCATACTCATCATTCTCATATTCAACAAATATAATGGGATTATCTATTCTTTTATTTGATATTAATTGTTTTTTAATTTGATCAGGATTTCTCATTACAAATTCACCTGATACATTTAAAAGTTCTTGACTATTTCTATATGTTCTGCTTATTTTAAATAACACCGCATCTTTAAAATATTTTTCAAAATTATAAGTATATTCTATTCTTGAACCACTAAATGCGAAAATACTTTGCCAATCATCACCTACCGCTGTTATTTTAGAATTATTTCTTTCTAATGTTTTTCTAGTTAATTCATACTTATATTGTGAAATATCTTGATATTCATCTATTATTATATATTCAAAATTTAAATTATTATTAACTCCTATACTTTCAATATATTTAATCGCATAATAAAGTAAATCAGAATAATCAAATTTATAATCTTCTGCCCCATAAAGTTTATCTTGATAAAATATATAAAAATTATTTATATACTTAAATTGTTTTAAAGCTAATTCTTTTTCACTTGAAATTAAAGTATCAATATAATTACCAACTATATCAACATAAGTTTCCCTACTGACAGATTCCTTAATCGCATCAATAACGCTATAGAAAAAGTCTTTAAATGGATATATCAAAGATAATTTATTGTTATCAAGTATTCTTCCATATATTTCATCAGGTGTTTTTTCATTATAAATAAAACCTAATTCTTTTAACTTATTATCAAGAACATATTCTATTTTATTAATTGGTAATCTATCTATTTCTATTAAAATATTATTCTTTTCTTTATGAAAATCTATTTTTTTCTTTTTATTAATTAAATATTTTTCATCATCCATACCAAAATATTCAATATATATTTCTTTGCCACCTAATTCTATTGTAAAATCTGGTTTATATGTTTTATTATCATCCATTAATTCAGTATACACTTTTTCATATGAATATATAATTCCTTTTTTATATAAAAAGTTTGCTATTACTGCTTCACCCAATGATTTGACATATTCTCCTTGTATTGTCATTATTCTTTCAGATTTAAATCTTTTTTCAATCCAATTATTAATAAATCCTGATAAACCAATACTACTATTTTTAGCTTCTTCTATTTTATGTTTCTTATAATCAGATATTAATTCTTCAAATGTATTATAATTTTTATAATGTTCAAAAAACCATTTACTAAATATCCATTTTAAATTTATCGTTTGAGGATCAAATGTTTCAATTACATCGTTGAATTTTTCCTTATCTTCGAAAAGTTTACAAAAATATTCAAAAAAGATTTCTTCTCTATCATTAAAATCAATTACAGAACATTTTCTATTATTAAATATATTTCTTATATATTCTAAACCAAGTGAGTGAAAGGTTGTTATATGAGCAGGTATTTTAAAATCGCCCAAAATTCTTTTTTCTAATTCCATAGTTGCTTTTTTAGTATAACTCATTACTAATATTTTTGATGGATCAATTTTTTTAATATCAACTAAGTATTTAACTTTAGCTGTCATAGTTGTAGTTTTACCACAACCAGCACCCGCTATTATGAGAGAAGTATCTTCATCACTTAATATTGCTTTTATCTGTTCTTCATCCAAAATAATATTATCATCAACATCTTTGAACATATTATCAAAGTAATCTTTATATTTAATATATTCATGTTGAACTACTGTATCATTATATTTTTTTATATCAAAATTTCCTATTTCATTTTTAACACTTTGATATATTTTATTTGATACATACTCCCTATTTTTTATTCTTTTTAAAAATTCTTCTCTCATAATACACCTATTATATTTATATTATACCATAAGATTAGTATTATTTATGATATAATATTGAAGGAGGTTTACAAATGATAAATAGAATAGATTTACACATTCATTCAAATTATTCAGATGGAAAGTTTAGTCCTAAAGAAATAATTGATATGGCAAAACAAAATAATGTAAAATACATTTCAATAACAGATCATGATAATGTAGATGCTTATACTGATGAATTATTTGATTATGCTAATAAAAATAATGTTATTTTAATAGCCGGGGTAGAAATTTCCACTAAAACAGACAAGTGTGGTATACATGTTTTAGGTTATAACTATGATTTAAATAATAAAGATCTTAAAGATCAATTGTGTAAACTAAGAAATGCTAGACATGACTATTTACGTAAAGTGTCAAACAAACTTAGTAATCTTGGTTTTATTGTTAATACAAATGAACTTGATAAAATAGATTCAGTTACTAAAGGGCATATCGCAAATGATGTTGTTAATAACAAAGATAATAAAGAACAACTAATTAAATTTTT
Organism: Bacteroides helcogenes; assembly: GCA_963596555.1. Taxonomy (GTDB): domain Bacteria; phylum Bacillota_I; class Bacilli_A; order RF39; family UBA660; genus CAG-1000. The sequence goes on along the minus strand of CAVBMP010000119.1, from coordinate 7,080 downwards.
TGGACACTTACCTAATAAAGGTGAATTTATAGAAACAATTATGAATGAGGGTTGTCCTGCTTATGTTAAAAAAGAATCTATCACACCAAAAGAAGCAGCAAAATTAATAAAGAATGCAGGTGGTAAAGCTGTACTTGCTCACCCAGTAGCATACACATATGAAGATAATTTAACAACTGAGGATATAGAGATAATTGTTAAAGATATGAATCCTGATGGTTTAGAAGCCAATTATATTTATGTTAGAAAATGTGAAAATAGAAAAATTGATGAAATAGATAAATGGAAACAATTTGCTAAAGATAATAAATTATTTGAGACTATAGGAAGTGACTTTCACGAATTTAACGGTTTATCTCCAGAAATAGGATTAATAAATGAAAAGATTACCTATGATGAAACTTTTGTTAATAACATCATAGATAATCTAATAAATTAAAGACGAAAGTCTTTTTTTATTTAATTTTTTTTCCAATTATAAAACCTGTACCTATAGCGCCAGCACTAAGAATAAATTTATAGATTGCATTTTCAGTATCGTTATTTACTGGCTCTGTATTTGTTTTAGAATTTAATGTTTCAGATTGGGCGTACTCACAACTACCATCATCTTTATCTGCTTCAAGATTATAATTTATCGCTTTAGAGTCAGTACAACCATATATGTAATATTCACATGAATCATCATCTTTATCAGCATTAGAGTTATAATTTTTAGCATTCGAATCAGTACATCCATAAACATAATACTTGCAACTTCCATCATCTTTAGTCGCATCAGAATTGTAATTTTTAGCATTTTTATCTGTACAACCATAAACATAAGAATAAGTAGGTGCACAAGTACAACTAGGACTTAATGTGCCATCTCTACAAATTTGCTTTCCTGAAGCATCGCAACCTGCTACCCCACCATGATGTGAACAACAACCACTTTTTGCTTTTACCATGATTGGTAATAAACAAACAGCAAGAAAAATCAATAACAATTTCTTCATACCCATACTTCCTATAAATTAATTTCTATTTAATCATCTTCATGTAACATTTCTTTAAGCATAAATCACTATAATCTTTAATAAAGCTATTCTTCATATATTGCAATATCTTTATTAGTAGTTTTCCAATATAAATAAAATGTGAAAAATTTGTTAGTAAAATAGTAGTTATCGGACATATAGTTTAAGCAAATTTCTAATTTGAATTTGTCGACACCTTTTATTTCTAATTTTTTCTTTTCCGGATGGGGAACAATTATTGGTTTTTCTCCATCAACACATGAATCATATAATTGTATTCTTTTGTTACAACTTGAACATACCGCTTCTAAAAATATTTGTTTTTGAGTTTTAACCACATATGGAAGTAATATTCCTTTTGTTACTCTACCAGTATGATACAAATTAAATTCATATGAACCACATGAACATTTTAAATTTCCTATCAAACTTTCCTTATTGTATTTTTCAGTTTCTTCTTTATTAATTTCCAAGTATTTTTTAAAACTTAACTCCATAACTATTCCTTACTTTACATATTTCACTTTATAAAAACTATAAAATTATATAACTATTGTATCAAAAAAATCTATTTTTGTCCTTAAATATTGTTCAAAGTCATTTAAAATTTAAAAATTGGTAAATTTGAAACAATTATAAGTGTTACTTTTTACCTACTTATTTTGGCAGTGTTTTATTTGACTTCGAGAGTTTAATTCTTGTCTAGCAAGCACCAAATTAGTACTCCCGCCACATTCTATTATGGGAAATTCCATACCCTTTATGTATTGTTTATTTGATTAATTCTATCATAGTCAGTTGATAATAATTCAAATTGACCATTATAATCTTTTCTGATAAATTTTATTATAGCCTTACAACTTTCAATATAATGATTATCTTCAAAATGTTCACCATCATGTACTTCATCTATTGTAGCATGAGAACCCTTATTAACTATTTTCATTAGAGATTGTAATGCAACTTTTGAAATATCATAATTAGAAATATTATTGGATATATTATCAATTATTTTATTTAAATAATATTTAGAAGACGTAGATTCATTATCATTAATTGGATATTCAAATCTAGAAATTGTTTCTAATACATATCTACAGTAATTATGAATATACAGTTTTTGTTTTTTATCAATTGTATTCGTTTTGTATATTTTAAATATTTCTTTCAATTTTTCTAGATAAATTGAGTCAAGATTTTCGTTATCAATGATTATTTTAGTTTTACCATTAACTTCAGTTAAATTAAGATATGTTGCTGTTTTTTTATAATCAAACTTAAATAAATTCATGAATAAAGTATTATGAGAAGATATTATAAACTGAGAATTAGGATTTTCTTCTATTATATTATTTATATAATTATATATTCCGTATAAATTTGGATAATCAACAGATGATATAGGATCATCAATCAAAATTATATTTTTATCATTTTCCGAATAATATAATTCCAATTCTGCAATAAATAGAGAAAATGCAATAATACTTTTCTCGCCATTACTCAATAACTTATCTACACAAAAACTAACTTTCTCTCCATTTAAGCATAAATCGAATTCTTCATCTACTCTATAATTACTAATGTTAAAATCATCTAAAATGTCATTCATTTTTTTCAGCAAGATATTTTTTTCTCTAAGTTCTTTTTCATATTCTTCTTTCAAAGGTTTTAATTCTTCAATAATTTGTTTTATTTTATTTTCAGAGTCAATTAATTGTTTTATATCATCTTTCATTGATTCATAAGTTAAATAAATAGCAACATTTTGAAAATAATTATCATTTCTTCGAGTTTTATCACTTGTTGAATTATCAACTTTTTTATTAATATCATTAATGTTTTTTGTTAAATCACTATATAATTTTTGAATATCATTCAATTCTGTAACATTAACATTATCTATAGATTTACTACTATCAACGAATAAGTAATTATCTAAACTTTTTTGTTTTAGTATATTTATTATTTTATCTAAATATAAATCCAACTTATTTTCAAAAGAGTTAATCTGATTATATAAATTACTTTTGAAAATGCTATCTAAATATTGTGCATTAGTTTTTACTAACTCAAAAGAATGTTTTGAATTATTTTTATAATTACTAAATTTATTTATTTCGTTATCTAGATATGTTCTCATCTTATTAATTTTACTATCAACATAATCTTTATACACATTAATTAATTCATTTTCCTTTATATCAGCCCCACAAAATGGACAACTATCATTAGTAATATGGCTAACACCATCTAATTTCCACTTTCTGAGTTCTTCACTTAAACTGTCTAAAATCTCACGAGCTGCTTTTGTCTTTGCCTCATCTTCATTAAATGTCAATGATTTATTAACATTAATAATATCTCGTTCTATAGTAGGAAGATCTAAGAAAACAATGTTTAAATGTATTTTGTTACTATCATTTAAATCTTTAAGACTTTGTATATATTTAATATGTTCTAACCTTTTTTTATTCAAATCATCTATAACTTCTTTTTCTTGTGGATTTATTAATTTTAATTTTTCTATCGTAAATATTGAATAATTTTTATTATTATCTTTAGTAGAAGTATCTTTTTTTAGTTTTTCAATATTATTCTTTATTTGTTTATTTATTTTTTCTTCAAGTTCTTCTTTGCATTTTTGTTCTATTTTACCAATTTTTATTTTATCTAAATATTTAGTTTTTGACTGCAATTTAACACCATAATTTAAATTTTTTTCTTGAAACTTGTTATTTTTAAAGTCTTCTTGATATGTAATTTTTAAGTCAATATATTCTTGATTAAAAACTGGTATCTTAATTGGATTTATAATGCTATTCCCTGTAAAAATATTAGATGTATTGTTATCAAGATTAATTTTTACATTTAAATCTTTTACAGCATTTTTTGTCTTTAATTGTAATAAATCATCAATGTATTCTTTTCCCTCTATACATTTATTATTAGTATTAAAAAGCTTTGAAATAGAACTTTTTCCACTACCATTTTTACCATAAATAAATATACAATTTGTCTTTTTATCACTTGGAATTTTTACTTCTTGAGAATCAATAAATTTTGTAAATGAACTTTCAATATTAATACTTACTATCTTCATATTTTACCTCTTAAATCTTAAACTTTTAATTTATAGGCATATTTCAGCCATTTTTATATATAATATTAAGGACATAATTATTGACAAATACTAAATTATTTGCTATATTAACTATGTCAAAAGCAATTCCATTTGCTTGGGGTTCGTGGTATCGCGGACGGTAAGAACTGGTTTACCCAGTTCTTATTTTTTGTCTGGTGGGAATATTTTTATTCCCATATTTTTATAATTTGGATACCCATCAATCTTATCTTCAAATGTTAAAAATGCTTTATCTTTTGAATTTCTTTTTACGTATTTATGAATTGGATAAGAAAATAAATCTGTTATCTCAAGTCCAACATAAGTAGAACTATATTCTTCATTCCATTTAGGATTAAAGTATACACCATCAATTTTAGTTTGCAATTCTTTTGAATTTATTTTTTTAGTACCTGTTTTATTAATAACTTTACAAATGTGTTCTAATAATTCTTTGTCTTCTCCTTTTCCTCTAGCCTCAAGCATTATCACTCCTTTTTTATTATTATCAGTCGCATAAATATATCTTTCCAACAAAAAATCAAATGCCACATTATAAACATTATGCGTATACCCTTTTTTTAAATATTCATACAAATTAATACTAATTGAAATTATTTTACATTTAATATTCTTCATTGAATCAGTCAAATCCATCATAAACTCATCATAATTTATAACACTATCATTAAAACAATTATCATGTTTTCTTATATCTCTTGAATGAAAACATACAGCTCTATCTTGTTTTAATTTACTATCATAAAACATTCCGTTTTCCCAATATTTATTTTTTAATAGTTTTATTACTTTTTTCGAATTCATATATTCTTTCTTTGTAAAAATACATCCAGTAATTGTAAAGTACTTATCATCTTCTGACACCTCTTTATCATTAGATATTTGCTTTAATATATAAGTTAAATTACTACTGCTACCATTTTCATCAATACACATAACATAATCTATGTCTTTTTTCATTAATAAAATTTTAGTAGGTTTTTCATACCATTTTGACATTTTATCATCTCCTAACGCATTTAATAACATTTAAATAATCAGTATTTTTTTAACCAAAGATTTATATAATTTCATAAGTTCATCAATACCTTCTGATTCAGTCATAGTTTTCCAATTAAACCCATATACTTCTATCACAGCAACAACATTAACTTGATAAACTTTTCTTAATTCTGCAAGTATAGTTAATTCATCACATAAATCTGCCAACGAACAGTCCGAATATGATACTTTACTCAAGTACAGTCTATCCGTATATCTATATTTCTTTTCCATTATCTTTAATATAATTTTTTTCATTATTTAACAATCCTATTTTTACTTTTCTTATTTAATTCAGAAATAAAATTTAACACTTCTAAATTACAGTTATCTAATAACTTCTTAATAATCATTCTGATATAAAATTCATCTTCATTTGATTAACTATATCATCAAGTACAAAAATCGGAGCATTTCCATGTTTGATAATCATGTCATTATCTATACCGAATATTATTGTTAATTTCGTTTGAGAAATATTAATCTTTTTCTCTAGTTTCTTTTACTACGCTAACTAAAGTTTTATTATCCATTAAATTACAACTCTATATAACTTTTCAATGCCATTTTACCACAAAACAGATTATTCAACAATATTTTTGTAATTAAAACTCATGATATAGTTTTTATTCATATATTTAATTATTTTCAAATATCATTTAGTAGTTTTTATCGAATCGAATTATTTATCTACACAGACAAATATAGTACTCTGTTACAACAACATATAATGTTAACAACATCAAATTTCAAATATTTTTTACTTAAATCAATTTTTGATACGAATCTTATCTAATTATAATTGATTCAAAATATTTTTCTTGAAATTCCGTTAATGCTCTTATAGCATCATCTGAATAATCTTTACCATCTTTTGAAACAACCAATTTATCATCATCATCGTTTGTACGATGTATAATTGCGATTACTTTACCACCGCTTTTTTTTATGGGTTCAAATTCTCCTACTAAATAGGCATCTAATTCTTCACCATCACCACTTATTGTATTAGGAATAAATCCATAATTTATCATATACATAAAACCATGTTTAGGATGTCTTGTCCCAAATGGTCTATCTATTTCTATAGATACTTCCTTTCCTAAATAATCTTTTGCATTTACTTTTTCCATTTCATTTCCTCCATCTCATTCTTATAAAGTAAAATTACTTCTTTTTTTATTATACTATATCTTTGGTTATTTATATAAATGATATCTCAAATAAATAGTGAGATCTTTTTACTAATTTTTTATAACATTCGAATAAAATTTCCATAAAACTTAAAAGCAATGTCAATTATACTTTTTTGTCACAAACAAAATGGACCTCTTTCGAGGTCCTTCAGGGAGAAATAAAATTACTTGATTTTTAATCATATTTTGCATTATTTGGTATTTATATTTTGCTAAATTTATCGTAAAATGCCCTATTTTACCTATGTTTTCATATGTAGTTGTTCCAAATTCGTTCCTATGGAACTTTTTAAAACGCCAATTTGTTCCCCAAAATTATTATAATAAAAAGAATCTTTATTTTGACTCTAAAATATCTTTATAAAATTATCCATTCTCCATTTCGTTTTCCATTTTTTCTAGCAATAAACCCTTTTTTGCATTTCATTCATTCTTGTTTTAACTGTTCTTAGTGATCTATTAATAATATTAGCAATTTCTTCTTGTTTAATCATTGGATTACTTTTAATAATATTTATAATTGCTTGTTCTTCTGAAGTGCAAGTATTGCACTTTGAAAACATATCGTCCGAAAACTAAAAAACTTAGATTTTACTAAGTTCTATTTTTATGCATCTTGTTGTCTATAACAACCATTACCATTTATTAAATCAATTATCATAATTATAATATTAATAAT
>CAVBMP010000118.1:0-9789 GCA_963596555.1 Bacteroides helcogenes | reverse complement strand
ATTATAATAAATATATAATCTTATATCTTTTGGTTCAATTTCTTCATTTAAATTAATATAAAGTTTATCTTTATATTTTAATTCAACTGATGTTTCTTTATTATCATCTATAGCTAATGAATAATTATTATCTACACTTATTTTAAGTTTCTCACCCTTTTTATAATTAATAACAACTATTTCATTAATACCTAATGTTCCTGTTGTATTTTCATTACTTAATACAATATAGTCAACAGGGCTTTCTTTAAAATTATAAGTTTTAATTTCACTTTTAATAATTCTATCATTAATTTTGATTGGTTCTTCAAATAACTCTTCACTCTCATAAGATTTATAATCGTTATAATCAACTAACTTATTATAGATATCTTCTTTTTTTAAGTATTCTACATCAATAATTTCCTCTTTGTACCATTTATATCTTTCTTCACTTTGAATGACACTCTTAGGAATACCACTAGGATAAACATCAGACCAACTGCTATAAACATCTAAAGATGCATTTACTCTTAACACAATAGTAAACATTAATACACAAAAAAATATTTTCTTCATTTTATCACCTCCTATTATTATAATCAGTCATAAATAAAGAAAACACTTCTTTTTTTTGAAATTTTTTTAATTTTTATAAAATTTGTTAAAATATAATGCTATTAATATGGACCCAACTGAATTGCCAAGTATCATTATAAGCATATAACATAATGATTTTAAACTCCATACACTAGATATACTAAAATAAAACATATTCGCAACACAGTGCTCAAAACCACATAGAATAAATGTCATAACACATAAGAATATGCAACCATATTTTCCAATATCAGTATTAAGTTTTTTATAATTATTAACAGCTATATACATAAGTATTCCACAAAACATAGATAATATAAATATACTTAATAAATTATCATTTAATTTTAATGAAACTATTTTAGAGGCAGTTTCACTAACACTAGAGAATCTAGTAAGTAATAATACCTTCGCAGATAGAAATGTTCCTATAAAGTTACCCAATAATGTAAATATAAGTTCATAAATATAATCCTTTTTATTAATTAAAATATACCCTATTTTACCAGTATATAAATTCATTCCATACATGCATATAACAAGTAATCCAATTGAGAATAAAAACGCGCCAATCACATGATTACTAAGTGATAAATAAGTCATGCCTGCTACTGATATCATTATACCAGCATATATTCCTTTAATAAGAAAATCACTATATTTTTTAATTTTATTAATTTTTCCAAACTTAAATTTCATTATTTATCTCCTTTAAAATAATCTTTTTTATTAAATCCTGCTGTCATAAATCTAAACATTGCTCTTGTAGTTGTTAACCAAGTAAATTTAGCATTATTTTTATAATTATTAACTATTTTATCAACCATAAATTTAGCTATTGTTTCTGGATAATCACCTAAAATATTATAAACTTTCTTTGTCTTCTCATCTAATTCTATTTTTTTACCATCACCAAGAGAAGTATTTATGAAATTAGTAATCATTATACCTGGAGTTATCTTCCCAACTTGTATATTTAAATTCTTATTTTCAACTTCAAAAGCAAGTGCTTCTGTAAAATAAGTTATTGCTCTTTTAGCAGTACCATATATAGAAAGCCCTAATATTTTATTATCATTACTTCCATGTCCTTCAACATTATATATTTGTCCATGTCCTTGTTTAATCATTTCTTTCATAATTAAATTACTACATATAATTGTACCTTTAAGATCAATGTCAATTATTCTATTTATATCTTTAACATCTAAATCCCATATAGTTTCATTAGGTTGATTAACACCTGCATTATTAATCCATATATCAATATCATAATTTTTCTTAATACTCTTAATTACAAATGATACATCACTTTCTTTTGTAACATCACATACAAAAGAAAGTATTTTTCCATTAGATTTAATTTCTTTTAATTTAGTAGTTGCTTCTTTAACAGATTCATCATTAACATCAACTACCGCTACTGTATAATTTTTTTCTCTAAATAATTTTAACATTTCATACCCAAATCCACGAGCACTACCTGTTATAACAATTGTCTTCATATTTTTATCACCATAATAATTATAGCAAAATCATATTCAAAAAAGCAAGAGAACATCCCCTGCTTTATTCATATACTGCTATAAAATGCATACCATAATCTACTTTTACTTTATCACCAGAATTATATTTATTTCCATCTGATGTATTATACCAATATTTGAAATTATTTTTATTTTTTGGCTCTTTTAATATATAATAATCACTTTCTTTATATAAGTAATTATTTTTATTAATAACAACATCATCAGAAGTAGTTACCATCCATAATCTATTACCATTATTATCTTCTACTGATTTTAATAACATTTCATCATTTAGTTGATTATTCATTAAATAATATTTAAATGCAGAATAATTTAAATATTTAGATAAAACCTTTCCTTCACTTGCTCTCATACCTTTAAACATATAATATGGCATAAAATCACTAAATAAAGAATAGTCATATAAATCAAGTTGATTATAATTTCTATTTTTCCATTTTATATTGCCTTCAAAATCATATAAATTAGATAACATAACATTTCCATCAGTAGTTAATACATCATTAGCAATAATATTATAATATCTTGTGGATACAACATGATAATATTCAATTTCATCATTAATATTTTCTATATTAGTAACTTTAACATATGAAATTCTATTATTATTTAATTTTGCTATTTTTATTCCAACTTTAAATTTAGTATTATCATCAACTGATACAAATTCATTTAATTCTTCACTAAATACTCCATGTTTACCTACTATTTTTAAAATTGTTCCATCAGATAGAGTTATTTTTTTATAATTAGATGATTTTTTTACTTTTTCAATCCATATTGGATATTCATATGTATATGTTCCAGTTTCATAATTCCAAACTAATAATAAGTCATCATATCTTATATCTTCAATGTTTTTTGTTTTTCCATTTGCTAATAATATTTTAGTTCCTTTTGTTAAACATCCACCACTAGCACTAGCGGTAATTGTGACATCTCCTGTTATTTTATTTATTGTTATTGCTCCACTTGAGGAATCATATGTATAATCAGTTCCACTTGATAGCGTAGTTCCTCCCATTGATATTTCAACTGATGATGGAAGAGAATACCATGTTGATGATGCACTTACTGCTAAAGTTGTTGAATAACTTTGATATATAGTTGCAGTAGCAGTTGTACTTGTAGAATTATCATGTTTTAAATTAGTTAAATTATATGTAATAGTATATTGCCACTTTAAGGCTGTTGTATTAGATAAACTACAATACCCATTAGATGTAGTCGCAGAATCACAATAACTACTTCCTATATTACCTGCTTCATCCACGCCATATACTTTAGCATAATAATTACCTGCACTTAAATTAGTTAAGGTATAACTAGTTACTGATGAACCAGTTTCATATGTAGTAGACTCTCCAGTATCAGAATTATATAATATAATATAATAATTTGTAATAGATGAACCACCCGAATCTATTCTATTCCAAGATACATTTGCTTGTCCTACTACGGTACCCTCTTCAGGTATAACAATAGTTACATTACCTACAGTTGGTATTTCTTTATCACTTGCAATTATATCTTTGTCAACAGAAAGAGTTAATTCACCTACATTAATATTACTTATACCTGCACTTTTAAGTGTAATAGTAGTCTTTGCTTCATCAGAAAGAAATGAACTTGATTCAGATGCTTTAGTACAAACACTATATTCCTCAGTACTATTAGCACCTATACTTTGAGAACCATATGTATTACCACTACTATCAACAAGTAAAATATTATCATTGCTAGATGTTAGACTAAATATTCTTTTATACGCATAAGTATTTGCTACAGATAAAGTAAAACATGCTGCTTTATTATTTTGTAAATCACCTGTTTTTGGTGTAATACTTGCAATTACATTACCTGTATTTTCAGTCGAAAATGTACCTGTACCATTAATATTAACTTCAACAGATGCTTCTTGTGTTTCAACAGTAAATAATACTTTATATATTTTACTTTCTCCTGAAGATATTACACTACCAGGATGCAATTCTTCACCAGTAGATGAATCAGTTATTAAAGTAGTTAATGTTACAGTATCAGATGTATCTAAACTAGCGTTAAATGGAAAATCATTAAAAGTATAATCAACATAAGTATCATTTTTTATTTCAATTAAGTAAGTAGCCGTAAAGTTTTGACTACTTCCCTTTAATTTAAAAGATATATTCATCCCATCAATGGTGGGATCTACATACTCTTCTAAATTGGTACTTTCACTGCTCACAATATTAGCACTAACAATTTCTAATTTACCTTGTTTTTTAAGTGTTATATCACCATTTAAACCCAACTTTTGATGATATAACGCAAAACCTACACTCATAAATGTCACCGCTAAAAAGGCAGCTAAACCAATAATATTATATTTCATAAATTTTTTCATTATTTTTTCTTCCTATATCTTAAAGGTTCTTTTTTTAAATCATATCTCCAAGCCATACCATCATTTATCAATATAAATGTTGAACAATCACTTTGTAATATATAATTAATAGGTTTTCTAACCTCACCATGAGCATCTATTAGTTCATCAAAAGAAGTAACAGATATTACATCTAATGAATCTAAATTAGGTAATGTATTTGTATTAACTATAATATTATCATATGTTTTTAATATTTTTTTGAGTGTTTTATTATATTTATTTTCACATTTAGAAATCAAATATATTGTATATAATAAATATGTTAAGAATAAAGCAGAAATTACAATACTTAAATAACCAAGATATTTCATTATGGTATAATAAGTAACTTCTTGTTTAACAGTATCACTAATTAATACACCCTTATTATCCACATCATTAGTGGCAATTGGAACTTCAACTGTCAAAGTAGTAAGCGGAATATTTAATTCAATATTACTATCTTTTTTTATTTGTCTATCTACTACATCAGTTTGTATAATATTTTCAATTACTAATGAAACATTTAATACACCATCCATAGAGACTCCATATTGACTTTTAAAATCATTTAATAAATCATTATATACTTGATAATTTATTTTACTTTGTGACTTTATATTTATTTCTTTAGTATTATTATAATTTTTAGTTTGTTTTTCACTTAATATATAATCTTTAGACCAATATGTATCTTTACTATTATTTTTATTAGCACTTACTGTTCCTTTAATATAATAAGAATATGTTCCTTTAACATTCTTATCTACATTAAATGTATAATTATAATCTATTAATATATAATCTATTAAACTAGCTATGTAAGTTTTATTTTTTTCTAAATAAGGAGTTTCAAAAAAAGAGTTTTCTTTTAGATAAACTTTATAATCTACATCACTTTTTTCAGTATAGTTAACACTTACTTCTTTATTGATGTTATGGCTATATTTAATCAGAAAACAACCAATAAAAGCAAATATGCAAGTTAATACAAAGAAAATTATTGGTAGACTTTTTTTAACCCTTTTCATACTCTTTCCTCTCCTTATTTATTAAACATTTCTAGTAGTTTAACAGTTGGATAACCTATATATTTAACAACATATTTAACTTTTCCATATACATTATCCTCATTAACTAATTCAGCATCTGCTGAATCATTATTATCTCCTTTTGTTTTAAATTGTAATTTATTTCCAGTTTTGATAATGTCAACAACTCTATGAGTTATAATCATATTATCAGATTTAAATACTAAAATATCTCCTTCAACTATATTTGATGCATCTTCTTTAGAATAAATAACTGCATCTCCTTTATAATATGTAGGATTCATTGAGTTAGATGCGATTGCGATCATTTTTAATTTACCAACTCCAGACACTAAAATGAATATCGCTATTACCATCAATAGTATTGGAGGTATAAATATTTTATTTTTATCATTATATATATCTTGTTTATCACTATATTTAACCATTTTATTCATTTTATAATATAAATAATATGGAAGTAATATTCCAAGTACTGAAGTAATGTAATTACCCAAATCAGGCATAATTGGAACAACATACCACATAAGTTCCAATACTAGATTTAATATTAATGTTGGTATTAAACTTACTTTATAGGATATATATGTAAACAAACTTTGTTTCGCAATTATACTAAGTACTTCTAAACAAATAAATATAAATACCTGTTCTAAAGTATTAAAATCATAATAATAAGATGATAATAACACATCATAAAGAATAAAAGTCAATGTAATAAATATTAATGATTTAATATTACCTTCTGACTTTTTACATATAATGTACCTTATTATCTCTCTACTTGTTACCATTATTAAAACAGGAAACATATTTTCAAACATTTTATTGATAGTATGGGAATATATAGTACGAGAAAAGCCTGTAAATAAACCTAAACCGTATATAAGAATTATATATATAAAACAATACATTATTGCATATTTAATTCCTAGTTTTTTAAAATAACTATTATCTTTTGGAAAACCGTTCTTTTTATAAACTATGACTAATAATATAACCCATATAATCATCTTTATTATACTAAGATAAACAGATGACTTAAATGGATATATCAATAAGATTTGGCATAATAATAAATATACAAATATTAGGCCATCCCACACATATATACTCCTTTTACTATCTTTCATGCTATCACTTTTTTCCTTTTTTAGTTAGTTGTTGTTGCCTTTTGAACATAATTTAAAGCTCCTGTTAGAGTTACTTTTACGTCCTCGCTAGGCAAATCAGTTGCATTTTCAGGGAATACGTATTCAACTCTTACTTTAACTTGTGCAGTTGCAGTTGTTGTATCAGTTTTACCAGCAAGATCATAATTTAATCCAGTTGCAGAAGCAGTATAATCAGTTCCATTATATGAAACAGTATATTTAAGATACTTTGCTTGGTCTGCCTCTAACTGTGATAAAGTAATACTACTTAATGTAGCAGCGATTGTACCAGCATTTTCTACATTAACAGTTGATTCATAGAATTCACCTGGATTTAATGTTACTTCATAAGCAAAAGATGTTTCACTTAATGTTTTAGTACTTGCTTTAACACTATTAGTAGTTTCAGCATAAGAATCATCTTGGAATTGAACTTTCCATTCAGCCTTTTTAGCAGTAACAGTACCATTAATTTCTAAATTTTGTGTATAAGCAGCAAAACCTACTGACATGATTACAAAAGCAATTGAAAGTAATAGAATTGAAACTGTTGATGTATTCAAACTCTTTTTCATTAATTCACCTCCTCTATTATAATATAATTCTTAATAACAGTTATCGCCATAAAACTTACCCTGTTATTATAAGTTTAAAATATAGTTATGCCTTTATCTTAATCTTACATATAAGATTTTAGCATATTTGTTTTATTTAATCTACTTTTTTTTAATGAAATTATAAAAAAACATATAAAAAAAGAATTTTAATTCCATAATTATAGAACAAAAATTCAATATAATCTAAAATTTTTTAATTTAATGTTTCTTTTTGTACATAATTTAATACACCAGTTAAAGAAATTTTTACATCTTCTGTTGGCACATCATTTGCATCCTCTGGATAAATATATTCAACTCTTACTTTAACATTTTGATTTGTATTAACCGCTAAGTCTTTATTTAAACCAGTAGTAGTAGCAGTATAACTTGCATTGTCATAATATACAGTATACTTAATAAATTTGGATTGTGCTTCAGTTAACTGTGATAAAGTAATTCCTTTTAACGTAGCAGCAATAGTACCTGTATTTTCTACATTAACAGTTGATTCATAGAATTCACCCGGATTTAATGTAACATCATATGAGAATGAAGTTGCTGTTAATGTTTTAGCACTTGCTTTAACGCTATCTTTACTTTCTAAATAAGTTGAATCATTAAATTGTACTTTCCATTCAGCCTTTTTAGCAGTAACATTACCATTAATATTTAAATTTTGTGTATAAGATGCAAAACCTACAGACATTATTATAAATGCAACTGATAACAAAATAACTGAAATTGTTGATGCATTCAAACCTTTTTTCATTAGTATTCCTCCTTAATTATTTATCTCTTTTATTATAATCTTACATATAGAATTGTAGCATATTTATTTTATTTAATCTATACTCTTTTAAACTTTTTTAATATTATATGTATCATTAAAAATTTCAATTTCAAATATTATTTTATTATCATTATCATCTAATATTAAATTAGTTTTTCCTGTTTTAACAAAATCACCTTCTACAACATAGGTATCATCATATTTTTTAATATAAACATCACCTATATCATCTTTAAGATAAACTTTATAATTTTCATTATAAGTAAGATCATCATCAAAACTTAATAAAGTTACATTATATATTTTCTTATTACTAAGAACTAATACTGTTGATACAATAACAATTAATATACTAAATACTAATGAACTAATTTTAATCTTTTTATTATCAAACAAACACAAAGGATATAAAAGTAATGTAATAAAGCAAAATAAAGTTGTTAATAAATGATGTGGAAAATCAAATAAAACATCTCTTAAATAACCATAATATTCACACCCCAATAACAATAATATAGGCATCAATATAAAAAAACTCCACCATTTATTTTTCTTTACATAATATCCAATATAACCCATAGGAATAGTTAATATTGTCCATTTAAACCAATACATATAATTATTAAATATATCAAATTTAAAATCATTGAATGGTACTTGTATTAAATATACTAAAGGTTGACTAATTAGAAAAAAAACAAAACATTTAATCATTGAATCCTTAGCTGACTTACTATTCATTATAATTATTATTCCAAATAAAATCCATACTTCAAATGTAACAGCTATATCATGAAAAGAAGTATTATTTACTATTGGTATTAATGCCATTAAAGCAGTATAAACACCTGATATAATCGAAAACAATATTAATTTTTTCCACGTTAAATCAATACCACCAAATATTCTTTTTACTTTTTTCATACTTATCAACTCCATGATTAATTTTTTTACTTTTCAAATAATTTAATTATTTCATTAATATCTTTTTTGAAGACAATAGTATCTATAATATTAGAAATAGCATAAATTATAATTATTATACCTAAAGTAGTAGTTAATGCTATTGTACCAATAGTTGGATTAATAATAATAAATAAACCACATATTACTGATATAATAGAACATACAAATAAGAATAATGAATTACTATATTCATTTCTATAAAGTAATATAGATATTCTTAAATCTAATACAGATTTAACTATCATAACAATACCAACAACTATTGGGAATAATACTTTAACAATATCAGGATTTAAAATCATTACAAGTCCTAGTAAAACATTAATAACACCAATTGTTAAAAAACTTGAAAAGAATATACTTCCTTCTTTAGTAGAAATAAAATAAATACCATTTATTATAAGCAATATTGATAAAATATATGTAACAGTTGTAAATGATATATCAGGATATACAACAAATATAAGTCCCATTATAAACATTAAAATAGATATTGCTATAGATGAATATATAAATTTGTTTAACTTCTCTACCATAATAATTCTCCTTTCCATTATAATTTTATATAATTTTTTTATTTAAGTAAATACTAGAATTATCAAAATAGACAAATCTTTAAATTTGTTTGTTAAAATATTTTAATTTTATACTGACATGTTACTAGAAACATTACATTTCACTAATTATAGCAT
>CAVBMP010000117.1:0-4074 GCA_963596555.1 Bacteroides helcogenes | reverse complement strand
TGTCGTGATTATAATATCACAAATTTTATAATTTGACAAAACTTAGATAATCATACTTAGTACTTTGAATGTAGAAAAAAATAAAAATCAGTTAAAAAATATGTTAGAATAGTATAAATAAATTAATTTGCAACCAAGAATTGACAAAAAACAACTAAAAATTGGTAGTTCGCAACTAGTTACAAATTATATAATTATTGCAAGAAAGGAGTAATTATGAATTTATCTGAAAATTTAAAAAAAATAAGAAAGGAAAATAATTTGTCACAAGAACAACTTGCTGAGAAACTTAATGTATCAAGACAATCTGTTTCAAAATGGGAGTCGGGGCAGGCATATCCAGAAATGGATAAAGTAATACAGATATGTCAATTATTTAGTGTTTCAGTAGATGATTTACTAAATCAAGATATAAAAGAGTTGAATAACAATAAAATTGCAAAATCTAATATCAACAAATTTATAGATGATTTTCTTAATTATTTGACTAAAACAATTGATTTATTTAGTAATTTAAAATTTAAAGAGAAAGTAAAATGTATATTTGAACAATTCTTATTAATATTAATATTTTATATAATTGGAAGTTTAGTATTATCACTTGGAGATTCTTTTGTGACTCATATATTTTCATTTTTACCTAATAATGTATATTTATTTACATTTAACTTATTAAAAGATATAAGTATTTTATGTTTAAGTATTCTATTTGCGGCATTGTTATTTCATATTTTCAAAATACGATATTTAAATTATTATGTTATTGTTGATGAGAAACCTTTATCCGATGATGAGATTATTGCCAATAAAAATGAAGATATTACAAATAAGGCTGATTCTAAAATTATAAAGAAGGAAAAAATAATTTTTAGAGATCCAAAACATACTGCATATAACTTTATATCATCTATCATAAAATGTTTTATATTTTTCATAAAAATACTTATGATAATAATTGGATTATTTGTATGTGCTTTCTTTGTATTCTTTATTTCTTGTTTAATAGTATCATTTGCAATTATCAAAACAGGTTTATTATTTGTAGGTTTTCTATTATTACTGTTAGGAATAATAGTATTATTAGGTCAAATAATAGTGGCAATATTTAATTTTGTCACTAATAGAAAAAATGTTGTAAAAAGAATGTGCATAATTTTTATATCGTCATTAATTTCAATTGGTATTGGAATAGGATTTATTATGATATCTATACCAAAATTTGATTATTATGATGTTGATTCTTCCAAGTACATAAAGACTTCGCAAGAATTTGATGTAGATAAAAATACTATTTTTACTGATTCATGTGAATGGTCATATAATTATGGTGTGGTAAATTATATTGAAGAAGAAAGAAATAATATTTTAATAGAAGTTAATCATAATAAATATCAAAAAGTAGAGATTAAGAAACATAATAATTACATTTATATATATAATGAAATACAAGATATAGATTTTGAATTTATGAGAGAATTTATAAAAGATATCAATAATTATAAATTAGTAAACTTCGATAAGTATAATAAATATAAGGTAAACATATACGGAAATAAAGAAAATTTAGAATTGATGAAGAATCATGAGCATGATTATTGTAATGGTTTGGATTAATAAAGAAAAAGATGAACTTAATTAACACTTAATAGTTCATTTTTTCATTTTTTTATACATTTTTCACAAATTGTTAACATTTTAATTTTACAATTATATTGAGGTGTTGAGATGAAAAAAGAAAATAAAGTTAAAGAAGCAAAAGTTATTGAAGAAAATACTGACAATAAAGAAAAAGTGAATGTTGATAAAAGAAAATTTAAATATACTATAAACGATAAGGATAAAAATACCGTTATTATTATTTTGTTAACATTTACTTGTTGTTTATTAATATTTGGAATTTTTTATAAATTTTATTTGAAAGATTTAGTTGTGGAAAAAACCAAAATACAAAAAGATGTTACTGTGACTGATAGTGGTATAGCTGATGCAGTTGATAAAGTATATGATTCAGTGGTTGTTATTGAGAATTATATTAATGACAGAGTAGGTTCATCTGGTACAGGCTTTGTATTTAAAACTGATGATGAATATGGATATATATTAACAAATTATCATGTTGTTGATAATTCTAAGAAAATAGTTGTAACTTTTACAAATGATAAAAAAATTGAAGTAACGTTGGTTGGGGTTGATGAATATTCTGACATTGCAGTTTTAAAAGTTGAAAAATCTAATATAATTAGTGTTGCTGAGATTGGAAATGCTGATAATTTAAGAGTTGGTGATACTACTTTTACGGTAGGCGCTCCGCTTGATTCAAGTGTATACTCTTGGACAGTTACGAGAGGAATATTATCAGGAAAAAATAGATTAGTAGAGGTAACAATTGATAATAGCAATTCTGTAATGGAAGTGTTACAAACAGATGCGGCAATTAATTCTGGAAATAGTGGTGGACCATTATGTAATTCAAATGGTGAAGTAATAGGAATTACAAATATGAAAATAGCAAGTTCAACTATAGAAGGTATGGGATTTGCAATACCAATCGATACTGCTATAAAAACTGCTAATGATTTAATTGATGGAAAAACAGTTTCAAGACCATATTTAGGTGTTAGTATATACGATGCTAGTAATAATATTTTCTCTAATAGTACAGGAATATATGTAGAATATGTTCAAAAAGATTCTGTTGCTGAAAAGGCTGGAATTGAAAAAGGTGACAAGATATTAAAAGTAAATAATGAAAGTGTATCAAGTACTGCTCAATTTAGATATCAATTATATAAATACAATGTAGGTGATAAAATAACATTAACTATAGAAAGAAATGGAAAAGAGAAAGAAATAAGTGTAACTTTGGGTAGTGCTAATGGAGTAGACTAAAATTAAAAGAATTAATAGCATAGAAAAATTTGTATAAATTATATTTTGAAATTTATAATAAATATAGATTTTTACGAATTTTTGTGATAAAATTAAACCAATTGATTATGAAGGAAAGAGATAGATATCAGATTTATAGAGAGTCAATGTTTGGTGTAAATTGATATGATGATACTTGAGAATGATTCTGGAGTCAAATCGAGTTGTTTCGTTAAAAACTATTAAGAGCATGATAAATCATGAATTAAGGTGGTACCGCGGATATATTTCGTCCTTAGTTTATGATTTTTTTATTTAGGAGGGAAAAATGGAAAAGAAAAAATTTTACATAACAACACCAATATATTATCCAAGTGCAGATTTTCATATTGGACATTGTTATACAAGTACAGCAGCTGATGCTATGGCTAGATATAAAAGATTAACAGGATATGATGTGTTTTTTCAAACTGGGACAGATGAACATGGTCAAAAAATTGAAAAGAAGGCTCTTGAAGCAGGTTTAAGTCCAAAAGAGTATGTTGATCCTATTATTGAGAATGGTAAAGATTTATGGAGTAAATTAAATATTTCATATGATTATTTTATAAGAACAACAGATGAGCATCATGTAAAAAGAGTTCAAAAAATATTTAAAAAAATGTATGATAATGGAGACATATATAAAGGTGAGTATAAAGGACTTTATTGTACACCATGTGAGTCATTTTGGACAGAAAGTCAACTTGATGAAGATGGAATGTGTCCAGACTGTCATAGAGAAGTTCATGAAGTTAGTGAGGAAGCATATTTCTTTAAATTATCTAAATATCAAGATAGATTAGTAGAGTTTTATGATAAAAATCCTAATTTTATACTTCCATTGTCTAGAAAAAATGAAATGCTTAATAATTTTATAAAACCAGGATTAGAAGATTTATGTGTGTCAAGAACATCTTTTACTTGGGGTGTTCCTGTTGATTTTGACGAAGGACATGTAGTGTATGTATGGGTTGATGCATTAACAAACTATATTACTTCACTAGGATATCCAGATGAAACAGAAGAATTTAAAAAATATTGGCCTGCTGATATTCATTTAGTTGGAAAAGAAATAGTTAGATTTCATACTATAATTTGGCCATGTATGTTAATGAGTTTAAATTTACCTTTACCACATCAAGTTTTTGGTCATGGTTGGTTGAT
>CAVBMP010000116.1:0-2780 GCA_963596555.1 Bacteroides helcogenes | reverse complement strand
CTATTAATATTGTGTATTTAGAACAATCTATTTTTTTAATTTTTTCTTTTGCTTGTACTAAATCACCAACATCTCCGATTGGATTACTATTAATTATTTTTTGTTTAATATCTACATAAAAAGTGCTTCCTGCTCCATACTCACTATCAAAAGTAATTTTTCCGCCCATCAAGTCAACATACTTTTTTGTAATAGCAAGACCAAGACCAGTTCCTTCTACTTTTTTCGAAATATTTGAATCAAGTCTGTTAAACTTTACAAATAATTTATCATAATCTTCTTTTTTTATACCACATCCAGTATCAGAAACTTTTAACATTAATAAACATCCTTCAGCAGAATTTTGACATTTCACAGTCAATTTAATCTTTCCTACATCTGTATATTTAACTGCATTTGTTAACAAGTTTAACAATATTTGATAAATTTTATTATAATCACCATAAAGTCTACTTGGTATTGTATTATCTATATCTAATAAAAATTCTACTTGTTTTTCACCTAATCTAGTATGTATAACGCTAACTAAATCTTTAATTATATTTACTATTGAGTATTCTTTCATATCAAGTGTATCATTACTAGATTCCAAAGTTGAAATATCTAAAATATTATCAATTATATCAAGTAAACTACCACCAGCAGAAGAGATTTCACTAATATATTTTTTAGTTTGCTCTTCACTATAATTTTGTTCTTTCAATATCATATTACTGTAGTTCATTATAGTATTCATTGGATGAACTATTTCATTTGACATATTTGACAAAAAGTCTGATTTTGTTTTATTTGATCTTTCTATCTCATCTTTTACTGTCTCTAATTCTTGAACATTTTTAATATCAGGATTCTCTATATTAAAATATAGAAAGAACATTTGTATTGCTGCCCCTACTGCTTCAAAAGCTATTTCTGGAAATAGTACTTGCAAAACAAGAACAAGAGTAAGTCCTATAACTTGGGCATATATTGCCATTCTTTTACGAATATCTATTGTTTTACCATAAGCAATTGTATAAATCACTACACAAAGGATAGATATAATACAATAAGTTAAAATATAATATGATGCTGGTCCTGGCAAATAAGATATTTTATCTAACTTAGTAAATGGAAAGAAAAAATAACCAATTGACACAATTACAGAAAATATTGTCATTATTTTTGTTCTCTTATTCAAAAATACATACTCTTTAAAAGAATCAACTTGAATATCACTAATAAAAGCCATGCTATAAAAGTAAAGTAAATAAAACCATATTATTCCTGTATACCAATGTATTCTTGATGTAATTGATTTAAGAGCATAATTATCAACATAATAAATAACTGCACTCGAAACAACCTCAGTAAGCAATAATATAATAACAGTTATAATCATATATTTATAAAGTTTAGTTTCTATAGTTTTCTTATTGTTCTGGAAAAAATATACCATGAACAATAGTAGCATAAAGAATATACTTCCTAAAGTTAAAATTAATCCAGGTATCATTACATCACACCCTTTCCATTAAGATAATTCTCAACAAGATTATCTATTGCTTCTTTGCTTATAGGTTTGTAAATAATATCATTTATATATTCTTTTGGTTTCTTTATTTTCTCTTCACTCATTTCAATCATAATAGAACTAATACTATATTCTTTAACCAATTCATCAAAACTATCATCAAAATACTCACTATCTATAAAAAACAAATCATATTTTTTTAATTTAATTTTGCTTTCAAATTCATCTTTTGTGTATGCACTTGAAATATTGAAATTGTAATCATTTAAAAGTCTTGTTATTATTTTATGATTAATTTTATTATTATCAAATATTAATATATTTTTAGTATTAGAATTATTTTGTTCCATTTGTTCTTCAGTTTCATTTTTTTCTTCTACTAAATCTTCATCATTTGTAGTATTCATTTCAATTTCATTATTGCTTTCTTTATCTAATTCATCATTTAACTCTTTTTCAATATTTTTTTCATCTTTTTGATAAATATTATCATCTAATTCATCATTATATTTAGAATTAGTTACAACGTTTTGAACTATAGATATACTGCATTCACATACATTTTTATCATTTTTAAATGCTACTTTACCATTTAATAAAGCAATATATCTTTTTGCTATTATAAGTTTAAGTTCATCACTATTAATTGAATTATCATTGTTTTCACCTAACTTTACAAAATCATTAAATTCAATATCGAATTCCTCTTGTTTGATATCACAATTATTACTTATAATGTTAAATATTAACTCATAATCTTTATTTTCTATTTTTTTATAATCTATGTCTAAAGTAATTTTTCCTCTATTAGTTGCTTTTATAAAATAATTCATTATATTTATAAGAATTTTATGTATTTTTTTAACATCACCATTAAATTCTTTTGGTAAATTATTGCTCGTAGTAGTTTTATATTCTATTTTGTTTCCTATCATATCTAATATTTCATTTTCTAAATCAAATACTAAATTTTTTGTATAATAGTTTTCATTAAGAATAGTTTCTTTATTTGTTTCTAATGCTGATATATCAAGAATTGCATGTATTAAATCCATAAGCATTGCACTTGCTTGATTAATACTTTCTGTATCTCTTTTTGCTATATCTTCAAGCAATGGTTCTTCATTTGATAATATTTCACTAAATCCTAAAATCGTACTCATAGGTGTTCTTATTTCATGAGACATATTTAATAAAAACTCAGTTTTTGCTTTATCTGCCATAGCTGCGGTTTCTTTCGATACTTCTAACTCATGAACCAATTTAC
>CAVBMP010000115.1:0-2404 GCA_963596555.1 Bacteroides helcogenes | reverse complement strand
TATTACAAATATAACATTAAAAACCCTGATATGAACACATTATTAAACAATTATGATTTACCATATAAGAATTATGATAATAAATATAATTTAATAAATAGAAATACTTTGGAAAAATTAATTAATAATAAATTGAATTTATCTTATTCAAGTATGCAATCTTATAATGAGTGTTCTTTTAAATATTACATTCAAAATATTTTAAAATTAGATGTATATGAAGACAAGTTCTCATCTTATATTGGTACTTTATTTCATCATATATTGGAAATTGGTATTAATAAAGAAATAAATGTTAAAGAGGAAATTGATAAATTTATTATTGATAGAGAATTTAATAATAAAGAGAAATATTATATAGAAAAATTAACTAAAGATATTGAATTTGCACTAAGTGTTATAAAAAAACAACTTGATTATACTAAATTTAACAAGATAATAACTGAAAATAAATTGGTAGTAATTAAAAATAGAAACATATCAGTAACTTTTAAAGGTTTTATTGATAAAATGATGACTTATAATGATGGTATTAAAACTTTAGTTGCTTTGATTGATTATAAAACTTATGATGTTGATTTAAAAATGGATTTAATAGATTATGGTTTGAATTTACAGTTACCTATATATTTATATTTAGCAGGAAATAATTTAGAAACAGTAGAATTTGCTGGGTTCTATATTCAAAAAGTTTTACCTAGTGAGAAAAAGTATAATAAAGACAAGACTCTCGAAGAACAAACTTGTGAGAATATGAAATTATGCGGATATTCTAATAGTGATGAACATATTTTAAAATTATTTGATAGAACGTATGAATCATCTGAAATAATTAAAGGTATGAAAATTAAAAATGATGGTAATTTTAGTTCAAGTTCTCATGTATTAAATACTAAACAAATGGATATGATTATTTCTAAAGTTGATGATCAAATAAATAAATGTATTGACAATATTGACTCATGTAATTTTAATATTAATCCTAAAAATATAAATAACAATAATATTAGTTGTAAGTTTTGTAAATATAGAGATTTATGCTATATGACACAAAAAGATATAGAAGAAATAATAGTACAGGAGGTTGAAACAGATGAAGTGGACGAATGAACAATTGCAAGCAATTAACGATTGTGGAGAAAATATAATAGTTTCAGCAGGAGCAGGTTCAGGTAAAACAGCTGTTCTTACGCAAAGGGTAATTACTAAACTTAAAAATGGAATTAATATAAATAATCTTTTAATATTAACATTCACAAATGCAGCCGCAGCAGAGATGAAAGAAAGAATAAGAAATGCTATTAAAAAAGATCCTGAATTAACATCTCAACTTGATTATATTGACTCAGCATATATTACTACATTTGATTCTTTTTCTATGTCAGTTGTGAAAAAGTACTATTATTTATTAAATATATCCCCTAATATTACAGTACTTGATTCATCTATATGCAATAATGTAAGAAGTCAACTACTTGATGATATATTTGAAGAATTATATGAACAAAGGGAACCTAATTTTATAAAATTAATTGATGATTTAACTATTAAGGATGACAGCAGTATTAAAAAAAGCATACTTGATGTTAATACAAAATTAGATAGATTAATTAATAAAAATGAATATTTAGAAAGTTATATTACTGAGTATTATTGTGATAAAAATATTAATAATCTTATTAATAAATATATTTCTGATTTACTAAATAAAATAAATAAAATAACTTCATTGTTAGAAAATATGCAGTACTATTGTGACGGAGATTTCTACAATGAATACTATCAAAGCTTTGAAAAATTAATTAATTCTAAAACTTATGATGAAATACTTAATAATATAAATGTTAAACCACCACGTTTACCAAGAAATAGTGAAGAGGAACTTAAAAAAATCAAAGAAAAAATAATGACTGAGTTAAAAAATATTAAAAAGTCATTAATTTATAAAAGTACTTTACATATTAAAGAAACTTTACAAATGACTAAAAGTTACAGTATCGCTATTATAAATATAATAAAAGAACTAGATAAAAGATTGAATCAATATAAAAGTTCTTGTGATGAATATGAATTTAATGATATCGCTATGATGGCTATTAACGTTGTTAAAAATAATAAATCTGCTTTAGAAGAATTAAAAAATAGTTTTAACGAAATCATGGTTGATGAATATCAAGATACATCTGACATACAAGAAACTTTTATCAATCTTATAAGCAACAATAATGTTTATATGGTAGGAGATGTTAAACAATCAATATATCGTTTTAGAAATGCTAATCCAGATATATTCAAAAATAAATATTTAAATTATTCTAATCATATTGGTGGTAAAAAAATAGATTTATTAAATAATTTTAGAAGTAGAAGTGAAGTATTGGATGATATTAACAATATATTTAAT
>CAVBMP010000114.1:0-8225 GCA_963596555.1 Bacteroides helcogenes | reverse complement strand
TGCTTTTAAACCAAACTCAGGTATTTCATCTGTATTAAATCTTAAAGCATATCCATTATTAGTTACGATTACTGTGTCTTTACCACTATTGTTACTTACAGATATTACTTCATCATCATCTTTTAACTTAAACATTGTTATTGGTTTTGAATATCTTGATACTTCAAAATCTTTAAGTCTCATCTTTTTAATCATACCATTTTTTGTGACAGCAGTAATTAAAGTATCATCAAACTTATCAACACCGATAGTTCTAATTATCTTCTCATCATCGCTTACTTTAATGTAATTAGATATATGAGTTCCCAAATCTTTATATTTAGCCTCTTGAATATCTCTTACTGGTAAATATAAGAAGTTACCTAAATTAGTAAATAATACTATAGTATCTATATTATTTATTTTATAAAAGCCTTCAATATAATCATTTTCCTTAACAGCAGGTAATTCTTGAGTATTAGAACTATTATATGATTTTAATGATATCTTTTTAACATAACCAGTTTTAGAGATACATACTATAAAGTCATCTTTACTTATCATATCAAGTTCATCTATTTTAATTTCAGTTATTTCACTCTTAATTTCAGTTTTTCTAGGAGTAGCATATTTCTTTTTAATTTCTCTTAATTCACCTTTCATAACTGATTTTAATTCATTTTCATCATTTAATATTTTTTCACATTCTTTAATTAGTTCTTTTAGTTTTTCACTTCTCTCTTCAAGTACAACAACATCAGTATTAGTAAGCTTATATAATTGTAACATCACGATTGCTTCTGCTTGCTCTATCGTAAAATCATACTTTTCAACTAAATTAACTTTAGCATCACTCTTATTCTTACTTGATCTAATTGTTTTAATAACTTCATCTAATATTGAAATTGCTTTAATAAGTCCAGAAACTATATTAAATTCTTTTTGATATGCTGCCAGATCAAACTTTGTTCTGTTAGTTATAACTTCAGTAAAGTGATCAATATAAGCATCTAATATTGGTATTATGCCTAGTGTTTTAGGTGTTCTATTAACAATAGCTACCATATTATAATTGTATGATATTTGTAAGTCAGTATTTTTAAGTAAATAATTTAATATAAATTCTTTATTTGCACCGCTCTTTAAGTCTATTGCTATTCTAAGTCCTTCTCTATCAGTTTCATCTCTTACTTCTGCGATTCCATCTATTTTTTTATCTATTCTTAATGAATCTATTTTTTGAACTAGAGTTGCTTTATTAACATCAAAAGGAATTTCTGTTACTATTATTTGTTCTTTTCCTTTTTCTTTTTTAAATTCAGTTTTACTTTTAACTATTACTTTACCTCTACCAGTAGTAAAAGCATCTATTATACCTTGTTTTCCTTCTACTATTGCACCTGTTGGAAAATCGGGACCTTTAACTATTTCTAAAATAGTATCAAGTCTACAATTAGGTGAATCTATTCTTTTAATAGTAGCATCTATTATTTCACCTAAATTATGTGGTGGGATGTTCGTAGCATAACCTGCACTTATACCATTAGCACCATTTACAAGTAAGTTTGGAAACTTTGCTGGAAGTACAGTTGGTTCTAAAAACCTATCATCAAAGTTAGGCGCCCATTTAACTGTATCTTTTTCTAAATCACCTAAAAGTTCTCCGCTTATATGTGCTAACTTTGCCTCAGTGTAACGGTAAGCAGCAGCTTGATCACCATCCATAGAACCATTGTTACCATGAATATCAACTAATATAGAGTTTTGTTTCCACCACTGACTCATTCTTACCATCGCATCATAAACACTAGAGTCACCATGTGGATGGAATTTACCTAATACATCTCCTACTGTAGCAGCACATTTAATATAACCTTTGTCCCATGTATTACCTGCTTTATACATAGCATATAATATTCTTCTTTGAACAGGCTTTAAACCATCTCTTACATCAGGAATAGCTCTATCTAAAATAATCTCTTTGGCATATTTACTAAATCTATCACCCATTATCTCTTCAAGCGCATAATCT
The DNA here is from genome assembly GCA_963596555.1 of Bacteroides helcogenes. Lineage (GTDB taxonomy): Bacteria > Bacillota_I > Bacilli_A > RF39 > UBA660 > CAG-1000. Next base: position 6,214 of record CAVBMP010000114.1, on the reverse strand, counting down.
TGTATTCTTTTTAATATATCATTTTTCATGTCTCACCTACTTATTTCTATAGTCATCTTCCATAGTGAATTCAACATTTTCATTAATCCATTCTTTTCTTGGCTCAACTTTATCACCCATTAATACACTAACTCTTTTTTCAGCTAAAGATGCATCATCAATATTAACTCTTATTAAACTACGAGTATCAGGATTCATAGTTGTTTCCCATAGTTGCTCAGGATTCATTTCACCTAAACCTTTATATCTTTGAATAGAATACTTACCAGTATTTTCTCTTTTAATTTCATTTAATTCTTCATCACTATATGCATAGAATCTCTTCTTGCCATAATCTAGTTTATATAGCGGAGGCAATGCTATATAAAGTTTACCTTCTTCTATTAATGGTCTCATATATCTATAGAAGAATGTAAGTAAAAGTATTTGAATATGTGCTCCATCTACATCTGCATCTGTCATAATGATTACCTTATCATAATTAGAATCAGCTATGGAGAAACTTTGTCCTACTCCTGCCCCTATAGTATATATCATAGTATTTATTTCTTCGTTTTTTAATAGATCATCCATGTTTGCTTTATCTGCATTAATAACTTTACCTCTTAAAGGAAGAATTGCTTGAAATTTTCTATCTCTACCACCTTTAGCAGAACCTCCGGCAGAGTTTCCTTCTACTAAGAATAATTCATTTATTTTAGCATTCTTACTTTGAGCAGGTGCTAGTTTACCTGATAAATTCTTTTCTATTTTATTTTTATTTTTACCATTACGTGCTTCTAATCTGGCTTTTCTAGCAGCCTCACGAGCAAGTTTACTTTTTAATGCTTTTTCCATAATAGTAGTTGCTGAACCTTTATTTTCTTCTAAATAGAAAGACAATTTATCATACACAATACTTTCAACAACTTGTTTAGCTTGAGGTGTTCCTAGTTTACCTTTAGTTTGACCTTCAAATTGTAATAATGCTTCTGGTATTTTTAAACTTATTATAGCAGTTAATCCTTCACGAGCGTCACTTCCATCTAAAGTATCATTTCCTTTAAGTAAATTATTCTTTTTAACATATTCATTAAATACTTTAGTAATCGCAGTTTTAAATCCTACTTCATGAGTACCACCATCAGTAGTTTTAACATTGTTTACAAATGACAATATACTTTCATTATAGGTATTTGTATACTGCATTGCGATATCTACTACTATACCATTTTTCTCACCATTGAAATTGATTACTTTGTTAATTGCTTCTTTACCATCGTTTACATATTCTACAAAAGAAACAAGTCCATTATCATAACTATATACATTATGCCTATCAGTTTCCTCATCAATGACTTCCATAGTAAGACCATTTATTAAAAACGCACTTTCTTGCATTCTTTCGCATATTGTAGAATAACTAAATCTTGCATTTCCAAATATTTCTTCATCTGGGAAGAACTCAACAGTAGTACCTGTTTGTTTAGTAGTTCCGATTTGTTTTAATGGTTTATCTACTTTACCACCATTCTTAAATGATATTTCACATATTTTGCCTTCTCTACAAATAGTTACTTTCATCCATTTAGATAATGCATTAACTACAGATGAACCAACTCCATGAAGTCCACCTGATACTTTATAACCATCAGTTTCAAACTTACCTCCAGCATGAAGTACAGTATAAATAACCTCAGGTGTAGATGCTCCGCTTGAATGTTTACCAATTGGTACTCCACGACCTTCATCTTTTACAATAACACTTCCTATTTTAGTTATTGTAACTGTTATTTTTTTACCAAATCCATTTATAGCTTCATCTATAGCATTATCAACAATTTCCCAAACTAAATGATGTAGTCCTCTTTTATCAGTAGAACCTATATACATACCAGGTCTTTTTCTTACAGCTTCAAGACCTTCTAATATTTTAATTGATTTTTCATTATATTCTGCCATAATCACCTTATCTCCATTACTAATTATACACAAATAAAATTAAAGTGTAAACACACACTTTACACTTTAAATGACTATTATAAGTCTATCATTTCTACTTTTTCTTCTTTTTTCTCTTTATTATTTTCATCAAGTTCAACAAATTCTATATTATTTTTTTGTTTATAATTTTGTTCCTTATCACTATTTTCCATCTCAATAAAATCATTTCTTTTAGCTTTATAAGGTGCAACTTCTTCCATCATTTGAACTTCACTTTTAAATATAGAATCAACTGGTTCTTCTTTAACTTCTTCAGTATCTTTAAATTTCTCTTTTAATTCTTCATCAGATAATAGATTAATACTATAGTCCTTAGCAGAATCAAGTTTTAATAAATATTCTTCATCAGCAAGTTTATATTGTTTATCACTACTTGCTAATAAAGGGAAAAACACAATCGGTAAAAGTACTAATCCAATTTTAAATGCCATACTAGTTGAAAATACATTTCCTAACTTGTAAAACATAATAGATAGTATAATACAATTAACAACAGGTACAAAAAATAATATACCATAAAATGTAGACATTTCTGTTATTTCAAGAACAGTAAATAAATTAGCTATAGGATACATCGCAGACTTTTCATTCTTCTGTGCCTTTTTAAATAATTTTTTACCTCCTATTATTATTGTAATTGAATCAATAAATGTCATTGATAAGAGTATTAAACATGTTATTACTATAATATTTATTGTACTTGGATTCATTTTTACCTCCTATTTTTACATAATAATAATACAATAATAATCATTTTTTTGCAATATTTATATTTTTTTTAAAAAAAATGTTGCAAAATATAAAAAAATAAGGTATTATTATGTAGACAGCCAGAAAAATATAGCTTAATGGGCTTGTAGCTCAGCTGGTTAGAGCGTTCGTCTGATAAGCGAAAGGTCGATGGTTCAAGTCCATTCAGGCCCACCATTAATTATGGCCCGTTGGTGAAACGGTTAACACACACGCCTTTCACGCGTGCATTTATGGGTTCAAATCCCGTACGGGTCACCATTTGAATATTAAACTTCCCACGCGGAAGTTTTTTTATATACGAAAAGGAGTGAATAATCACTCCTATATTTTTTTAACTTCTTCAATAGTTATAGAAGTTACTCTTGCAATAACGTCATAATTAATATTTTCTTGTTTTAATTTTCTAGCAATAGAATAAAAGATCTCACGTAATTCTATCTTTCTGTCTTCAATAATATTTAGTAACTCTACCTGTACCATCTTAGACATCATATAATCTCGAAAGAATTTATTATTATTTAACTCCTCTATTCTTTTCACATATTCATCTATTCTATCTTCTGCCCTATCATATTTATCAAGGCCCTCTCTATCTAATGCTGACATTATTGTAGGTTTACATTTGTTAAAAAACTCATCATGATCAAATTTTTCTTGTTCCATTTTTTCTCCTTTCTTTTTTAATATACAAAAAATAAATCTTCTTCTCTTATTGAAATTACTCTTGCAATAACACTATCATCAATATTTTCTTTTTTTAACTTTCTAGCAATATCATATTTAATCTTACGTATATTCATTTCTTTCTCTTCAATAATATACCACAGTTCTTTATTTTCTTCATTGATTCTCATATACGCCATAAAATTTTCATCCGCATGTAACTCATCCACACTTTTTTTATATTCCATGACTCTCTCATCTGTCTTGCTAAGTTCTTCTAATCCTTCTCTATCCAGTGTTAGCATTATTATTGGCTTGTACTTTTCAATAATCTCTTCACGACTAAGTCCGTCTATCTTCATATGGCCTCCTTTCTAGAGGAACTATCTTTCCCTCTATTATAATAATTAGCCATAAAAATCAAAAACACTTCTTTTTTTGAAAAATTTTATAAAAAAAAGAACTATTTCTAGTTCTTATAATTGAATACCAGTTTTATGTTTGTATATTACAACAAATCCAATAGCACAACTCATAAGAGTTATTCCAAGTAATACAAGTGCATTAGGTACTCCTGTCTTAGGATTCTTACTTCCAGAATCACCATAGAAGTATCTTAAGTCAAAACTTCCATCAATTTTGTCAAGTGTTTTATCTGATCCCTCACCTTTATAAGTTATATTAAGTTTCAAATAATCACCAAATTTTGAGAAATAGCATTTAGTATCCCCAGACTCACATTTATCTGCTTTATCAGAATCTGTATGAGTGTAAGCAAAATATGTAAATAACTCAATTATTGTAGCACTCCACTCAACATTTGCACTTGAAACAAGCTTCAAAATATTATCTTTATATTCAAATTTAACTACTTCATTACCAGAATAAAGTATTGACATAGAATCCTTGGTAGATACTACACTTGCATCAAGTGATGAAGCAAATATAGTAATTTCATAAATAAAATCATTCCAATTTTTAATTATACCAGATTTTTTGAAATCATTACCATAATATTCTTTTTTTATTGAATTATAATTTTCAATTTTTTTCAATAATCCTAAATTAGTGATGTCGTTATTTGAAACATCAAGTTCTTTCAATTTTTTAAGTCCGATAATTGGTTCAATTGAAATAATGTAATTTCTACTTAAAGCTAATTCTTCCAGATTAATTAAATATTTCAATGCATCTATATTGACAATTTTATTATTGCGTAAGTCCAAATCTATTAATCCAGTAAACTTTCCAAGTTGAGAAATATCGATAATTTCTTCGCCATACAAACCTAAAGATGTTATTTTACTTATATCTGCTGCTAATATTTTATATATACCTTTATCTTCATCTTCAATATAATTTATTTCAGCATTTTTAATTTGAGTTGTACTTATTTCAGACTTGATTGCATCATATAATACTTTATTGTTAGAAAAATCAATTGTAGTTCCATTTGCTACTTCTTTGTACCAATAATACATTTTGAGTGTTGAAGTTTGATACAAGTCAGTCCTCTTTTCATCATAACCAGTTGGTTTTTCATTTGTTGCTGGTGACCATTCAGAATATTTGTTGCATGCTTCGCCATCTGAATCTTTATAGTCTTCAATTACTTCACTTTCTTTAACAGTATCTGAACTTGATGCAACACATCTGTAAGTTTTACTTATTTGATATTTATATTCTGGGTTTTTACTTTCTTCACTATCACATGCTGTAGTTTGAAATACTGAAGCTGCGTCTTTTGCTTCACTAACAGCACACTCATAATATAATGTAGGTTTGTATGTACCAGTTATAGTCCTGCTTCTATACATAGGTACTTCCACTCCACCTTCAGGATTTGGATATCCAGTTGGTGCTTTTTCGGCAAAATCTCTAAAACCATTTTTATCTGCATAATAAATCTTAGTTGTTTCTGCATTAACATTTAAGTTAAATGAGAATATTAATAATAAAAAACTAATGAATTTTACTATTTTTAAATTTTTCTTTTTCATATCATACCACCTTACTATTTTCTATATAGAAGTATATCAGAAAAATATATTTTTAGTCAATATACATTTTATTTACAAAAAAGAATTAGTTAATTTTACTAACTAATTCATCTATTTTAACTATTTCTTGTTCACCACTAATCATATTTTTTAATGATACTGAATTACATTTTATTTCATCTTCACCAATAATAACTACATATTTAATATTTTCTCTATTAGCTATATTCATTGCTTTTTTAAGTTTAATATTATTTAATTCAGTTAATACTTTTAAATTATTATTTCTTAATAATTCAGATATTTCAAATAAGTTTTTATCGATATTAAATGCATAAACATATACATCATATTTAATTATCTTTTCAGTTTCTTTTTGACGTAATAATTCATATATTGGTTCTAGTCCAAATGACATGCCTATAGCAGGATATTCATTGCCATTATTTAAGAAATTTGTAATTATTTTATCATATCTTCCACCTGAACCTAGTGCTGATTTAAAGTTTTTAGATTTATCAAATATTTCCCATACACTTCCTGTATATATTTCTAAACCTCTTGCTAAGAAAGGAGTAAATACACATATATCATTTAATCCTACTGCATTAATTAAATTTATTAATTTATCAAGTTCATCTAGTCCCTGTTTTAATAATTCAATATCTGTATTTTCTAATTCTTTTTTTAATTCATCAAAACTATAATTGAAATAATTAAATACTTCATCAATAACTATTTTATCAGTATGATTTATTAGTTCTTTTTCTACTTCTTCTCTAGTCATTTTATCTAATTTATCAACTGATGTTATA
>CAVBMP010000113.1:0-25177 GCA_963596555.1 Bacteroides helcogenes | reverse complement strand
TTTCTATATTAATTATAAATTAAATATTTAATTTTGTATAGTACAACATTACATTATTATACTGAAAAAACTAGTAAAATATTATTAGGTGAGATTATGACAAAATTTAAAAGAGAATTTTATTTTGATGAAAATATAATAGAAACTATTGCATATAATATCATCAAATATAGAAAATTGAATGGAATTACACAAGAACAATTGGCAATAGATATAGGAGTGTCTCCAGAATTTATTAGAAAATTTGAAAGTACTAAAGGTAGTGAAGGATTATCATTAATGTCACTATATAAAATTTCTATTGTTTTAAACACATCTATGGATAAATTTTTTGAGTATATAGATATTAACGATTGATAAAAAAGTTATCTATAGGTACATTTAAAATTAGACTTATTTTATATAAGTTATACACACTAATACCTTGAAAGATTTTTTTACTTTCTAAATTACCTATTAGTGATGTTGATATATTTGCAAGTTCGGCTAAACACTCTTGTGTTAGTTCTTTTTCGTTTAGGCTATAAAGTTTTCTATAATATTTTACATTATTTCCGATAATATAATAAAGATCTTTTTCATTTAGAAATTCATATGTTTTTTTCATTATTGTCTCCTAATATTATTTTGCCATTATTTGCCATTTTTAACCATTTACTATAAATGAGGAAATATCATTCGTGGTGATATTGAGTTGCATAGATATAAAAAACTTTACAAATGCAAAAAAATGGTGTAATATTAATAGTCGTATCAAAGGGGAGAGAAGTATGGATAAAATTATTAATTTTGCTGTAGTAGCACATGTAGATGCAGGGAAAAGTACATTAGTAGATGCACTTTTAAAACAAAACGGAGTATTCCGTGAAAATGAACAAGTTGTCGATTGTGTAATGGATAGTGGCGACTTAGAACGTGAAAGAGGTATAACTATAACTGCTAAGAATTGTTCTATAAGATACAAAGATTATAAAATGAATATAGTAGATACACCTGGACATGCTGATTTTTCATCAGAAATAGAAAGAATTATTAAAACTGTTGATACAGTTGTTCTTTTAGTTGATTCAGCAGAGGGACCAATGCCACAAACAAGATTTGTTTTAAAAGAAGCATTAAAATTTGGTTTAAAACCAATATTATTTATAAATAAAATAGATAAAAAAGATGCAAGAGCAGAAGAAGTTGTTAATATGACTTTTGATTTATTTTGTGAACTTGGAGCAACAGATGAACAATTAGACTTTAAAATTCTTTATGGAATTGCTAAAGAAGGTATAGCAAAATATGAAGAAAATGATGATAATAAAGATATCAAGCCATTATTGGATACTATTATTGAAACAACAGAACCATTTAAGGGAGATAAAAACGATCCATTACAATTTCAAATATCACAATTAGATTATGATGATTATATTGGAAGACTTGGAATAGGAAGAATAAATAAAGGAACAATTAAAACTGGTTCTCAAGTTACTATTGTAAAAAATGATGGTAATATAGAAAAAACTAAAATAACTAAATTATTCATAAATGAAGGAATTAAAAAAAGAGAAGTAACTGAAGCATATTATGGTGACATTGTAACTATGGCAGGGTGCCCAGACATATCAATTGGAGATACTATTTGTGATAATAATCATGTTGAAGGGTTACCAAGAATTGAAATAGAGAAACCAACCTTATCAATGAATTTTATGGTAAATAGCAGTCCATTTGCAGGTAAATCGGGTAAATTTGTTACATCAAGACATATTAGAGACAGATTAAATGCTGAACTTGAAAGAAATGTAGGTTTAGAAGTTGAAGAGTTACCATCATCTGATGGATTTAAGGTTTCTGGAAGAGGAGAATTACATTTATCAATTCTTATTGAAAATATGAGAAGAGAAGGATATGAGTTAGGTGTATCAAAACCAGAAGTAATTACAAAAGATATCGATGGTGTAAAATGTGAACCATATGAGAAAGTTATAGTAACAGTACCAAATGATTATTCAGGAACAGTTATCAATGATATAAGCGAAAGAAAAGGTACTATGGAATTAATGGAACCAGCAGAAGAAAACTATGTAAGACTTGAATTTTCAGTACCAACTAGAGGTTTAATTGGATACAGAAGTAATTTTATAACAAATACAAAAGGTGAAGGCATAATGGTTAGAAGTTTTGATTCATATAAACCATATGCAGGAGAAATAATAGGAAGAAAAAATGGAGTTTTAGTTTCTATGGAAAGTGGAAAAGCATTTGGATATGCATTATATAATTTACTTGATAGAGGAACTATGATAATTGAACCAGCTACTGAAATATACGAAGGTATGATTATTGGTATTAACAATAGAGAAAATGATTTAAATGTTAACCCATGTAAAAATAAAGAATTTTCAAATACAAGATCATCAGGCAGTGATGAGGCAATAACATTGCCAAAACCTAAAACTTTTACATTAGAAGAAGCATTAGAATTTATAGATAATGATGAATTAGTTGAAGTAACACCTGATGCAATAAGATTAAGAAAGAAAATTCTTAATGAAAAAGAAAGATTTAGAAGTAATAGATAAGACCATTTGGTCTTTTTCTTTTATGATATTTATGTTATAATTTAACAAGAAAAAAGGTGATTATATGAGTTATATTAAGGAATGCGAAGAATATATATTAAATATATTCAAATCATGTGGGTATGACATATCAGAAGTTATTTTAGAAGTATCTTCTAGAGAAGATTTAGGAGAATTTCAAGTAAATACATGTATGTCTTTAGCAAAAAAATATGGTAAAAATCCAAGAGTGATTGCTGAAGAAATAATTAATAATTTTGATGATAGATTTGAAAATGTAAATATTGCTGGTCCTGGGTTTATTAATGTAAGTATAAATAAGAATCAACTGCTTAATGTTGTGAACAGTAGTTTAAAAGATTTAAGTTATTTAATAGATAAAGATAAGAATAAAACAATTATTATTGATTATGGTGGCGCAAATGCTGCGAAAACACTCCATATAGGACATATGAGATCCGCGAATATAGGTGAATCATTAAAAAGACTGTCTGCATTATTAGGAAATAAAATGATTGGAGACGTTCACCTAGGAGATATTGGAAGACAATCTGGAATGGTTATATCTGAAATTAAGAAAAGAAAACCAAATTTATGTTTTTTTGATAAAAACTATAAAGGTGATTATCCAAAATTAGAAATAACGCCAGAAGAATTAAGCATATATTATCCAAGTGCTAGCAATGATGCTAAAGAGAATCCTGAAAGAATGGAAGAAGTTAGAAAAATCACTGCACTTGTAGATGAAGGAATAGAACCATATATAAGCATGTGGAAAGATATAGTAGAAGTATCTAAACAAGAAATAAAAAAAACATATGATTATTTAAATTGCCATTTTGATTTGTGGGAAGGTGAATTAAGTTCATTAAAATATATCAAAGATACTTTAAAAGTATTAGAACCATATATGTATGAGTCTGATAAAGCAAAAGTAATAGATGTAAAAAGAGAAGATGATAAGATAGAATTTCCTCCATTAATAGTTATAAAAAATGACGGTTCTTCAATTTATGCGACAAGAGATTTAGCAACAATATATAATAGAATAAATTTATATAATCCTGATGAAATTTGGTATGTTGTTGACATGAGACAATCAATGTATTTTGAACAAGTATTTAGAGCGTCATATAAATCTAAATTGGTAAAAGAAAATTGCAAACTTAATTACTATGGTTTTGGTACCATGAATGGTAAAGATGGAAAACCATTCAAAACTAGAGATGGTGGAGTTTTACAATTAAATGATTTAATAAAAATGATAAAGGATGAATTAAGCAAACGAATTAGTTCATCAAGTAGTGAAGAAGAAAAAGAAGAAATATTAAATAAATTAACAGTAGCGACAATTAAATTTGCTGATCTATTACCTTATCGTACTACTGATTATATTTTTGATTTAGAAAAATTTTGTTCATTTGAAGGAAAAACAGGACCATATATTTTATATAGTATGGTAAGAATAAAATCAATATTAAATAAAGTAGATGATAAATCTTATAGTATACATGATATTTATAGTGATTCAGAACGAAAACTATATGTAAAATTATTAAGTTTATCAAAGATACTAAATAAATCCTATAATGAAAAAACTTTGAGTTATATATGCGAGTATTTATATGAATTATGCAGTATATTTAATAAATTTTATTCAGAAACTAATATTATTAATGAAAAAAATAACGAAAGAAAAGAGACATATATAACATTATTATATTTAATATTGAATATTTGTACTACTTTATTAGATGTATTAGCAATAGAAATTCCAGATAAAATGTAAAAGAATTTAAAAAAATAATAATTTATATTGTGCATATTAAAAAATCATGCTATAATACATTCGAACGAAAGTTCCTTGCTTCGTATGCGAAGCCGTTAGACCAAAAGGAGGTGTAGAAATGAATAAATATGAGATAATGTTCATTGTAAAATCTGAAAATGATGAAAAGACTATTAAAGACACAGTTTCTGCTTTTGAAAAAGTATTAACTGATATGAAAGCTAAAATAGTTAACAAAAAGGACATGGGACAAAAGAAATTAGCATATCCAATTAAAAAACAAGTAAGAGGAAACTATTACTTATTTAATGTTGAAGCTACAGTAGCAGCAATAAATGAATTTAATAGAAAAGCTAAAATTGATGAAAACATTTTAAGACATATTGTTATAAGAGAAGAGGAATAGAATATGAATAAAATAATTTTAGTTGGAAGATTAACAAGGGATCCTGAACTTAGAAGTACAAGTACTGGTATATCTACTGCAAATTTTACTGTTGCTGTTAACAGAAACTTTAAAAATAAAGATGGTCAATATGATGCAGATTTTATATCTTGTGTTGCTTTTAGAAATACTGCAGATTTTGTAAGTAAATATTTCAAAAAAGGTAGTTTAATATGTTTGGATGGTAGAATTCAAACTAGAAATTATGATGCGCAAGATGGTACTAAAAGGTATGTAACAGAGGTAGTTGTTGAAAATGTTGAATTTGTTGGAGGTAAGTCTGATAATTCAACAAGTCAGTCAAACAACTATGTTGATGCACCATCTCAAGATATAGTTGATACTATACCAGAGTATGATATTCCTAAGTCAGATCCATATGAAAATTATGATAAAGAAGTATCACTAAGTGATAATGATTTACCATTTTAAGGAGGAAAATAATGGCAGAATATTATAGAAGAAAAAAAATATGTCAAATGTGTGCAGGAAAACCTGTAGATTATAAAGATGTTATGATTGTTTCTAAATACATTAATGAAAAAGGTAAAATATTACCAAGAAGAATGACAGGAGCATGTGCAAAACATCAAAGACATATTGCTAATCAAATTAAAAGAGCTAGATTTATGGCTTTATTACCATTTAAAAAATAATAGAATTTCTATTATTTTTTTTGTTTAAAATTAAAAGCAGTAATTATTGATTACTACTTATTTAATTGCCGTTACTATTTCTGACAAGTACGAGTCTTAATATTTGAACTGCCATTGCTAAAAATGAAGCAACGTAAGTAAATGCAGCAGCACTTAAGACTTTTTTTGTTCCTCTAGTGTCCTTTTTATTCAATAGTCCGCAATTTTTTAGTTGTTCTTTTGCACGTTTTGATGCATCAAATTCAACTGGTAAAGTTATTAATTGAAAAAACAAACCGACAAGAAGTAAAATTATACCAGCATCTAGCATATCTAATATGTGAAAGACAAAAGACAATATTATTAAAATTGAAGCAACTCTTGAAGTAAAATTAACAAATGGAACCATCTTATTTCTAAATCTTAAAAAACTATAACATTCTTTATCTTGAATAGCATGTCCAACTTCATGAGCAGCAATTGCAGCACCAGCAATTGATTTTGAGTCATATGAACTTTCAGATAATGAAATTTTTTTAGTAATTGGATTATAATGATCAGTAAGATGTCCCTTAGTAGGCACTATATCAATATAATTAAGACCATTATTATCAAGTATTCTTCTTGCAACTTCTTTACCTGATAAATTTAAACTATTTTTTTCTTTTGAATACTTTGAATAATTACTTCTTACTTTTATGTCCGCTATTAAAGGAACAAAAAGTATTATAAAAACTAATATTATATCTACATCCATTTTTATCACCTTTATCAGTATATCATTTATATGTGAAATTTAAAAGAAATTAATTATATTTAAATCCAAAAACTTTTTCATGAATGTTACTGCCAAATAAGTTTTTAATAGTTTCATCACTGACTTTATAGGTTACTTTTTTTGAAATTAATTTTTCCATATCTACGTTTACTTTAATGGCTTTTTTGAATTCTTTATTTTTTAAATAAGTATCTTTTTTAATATTTAGTTTCCTTAAAATATCTTCCTTATTATTTGACGAATTAATTAGTTTCGTTTTAGTACACACAGTATCTAAAATTTCCAAGCTTTTATCAGGTTCTGCTTTATTTTTTATATATTTATTAGACAAATCAACTATCATTTTAATTTGATTTTTTGTTATAGTTACATTATGAAATTTCTCATAATATTTCTTTGTATTTTCTAAAATATTTAAAGTTTGATTGTAAGTTGGTTCTTCAATTAAAATCGGATTAAATCTTCTATTTAATGCCTTATCGTTTTTAATAGATTTGTTATATTCTCCTATAGTTGTTGCGCCTATACATGAAATATTATTTCTAGCAAGATAAGGTTTTAAAATATTTGCTGCATCGATTGCCCCTTCTGCGCCACCTGCTCCTACTATAGTATGAATTTCATCAATAAATAAAATTGTATTTTTGTCTTTTTCTACATCAGAAATTAGATTGTTTAGTTTTTCTTCAAATTCTCCTCTGTATTTTGTGCCACTAACTAACGATGAAATATTAACTGATAAAATTTTTTTATTTTGAAGTTCTTTAGGTACTTTATGGTGCTCTATTCTATGCGCTAGTTCTTCAATTATTGCGGTTTTACCAGTACCAGCTTTACCAATTAATAATGGATTAGTTTTGTTTTTCCTTAAAAGTGTTTCAATAATTTGATTTAATTCTTTTTCTCTTCCAATTACTTCATTATAATCTTTTAAATTATTAAGATAAACACCACAATTTATATTTATATCTTTTTTTAATATTGAATTATAAAGTTTTTTAATATCTATATTTAATGCATTCAATATTGAATAGCCTATACCTTCCCCCTCTTCTAAAAAAATTATAAATAAATCTTTTAATGGTTGCTTACTGTTACCAGGAATATTCATTATTAATCTTTTGAATAAAGGAGTATATATAACTATATTTGTTTTAGTTTTAATTGTTGATAATTTGTTTACTTCATTTTTACATTTACTATATGAAAGATTATTTTGGAGCAAAATATCTTTTAATTTATTATTTGTGCTTAATAATGCTAATAATAAATGTTCAGTTCCAACAAATTCATTTTTTAATGATAATGCTTCTTTTTCCGATTGTTTTAACACTTTGATTAATTCTTCATTATTATTTGTCATACTAATAGTATGTTTCAAAAATAAAAATTAATCACAAAAAAAGAATGTTTTTTCAAACACTCTTTATTAATTAATAGTAATTATTATATAATTGCTGCTAGAATAAGAGCAACCATTACTATTGCAAATAATACTAATGCAAGTTTCCATGTTTTCTTGATCCATTCTTTATATGGAATATTTAAATATGAAAGACCTAGAACTAGTATTACACTTGTTGGGGCAACAAACATAGTAACACCATATATACCCTGAATTAATACAGCTAATACAGTTGTATTAACATCTTGAGCAGCTAATTGTGGTATTACATAACTTGCTACATAAAGCATATCAACATGTAAAGCAGAACCTAATATCATAACAATAGTACTGAAGAAAATATTAAATTTACTTGTAGCTTTTAATATAAAGTCAGCAATTGTTGGATAGAACATAGTGTTACCAGCAAAGAAGATTACTGCATATACAAGTACAATCATTAATGCAGGTGCAAGCATATTTTTAGCACCTTGAGCCATGTATGAGAACATATCTCTATGTTTCATTCTGTAGAATCTTCCAAGAAGTAATGCTGCTAATAAGCACATAATTGCCATTTCTGCATAATACCATTCACCGAAAGCATTAACAGTACCTAATAAATTACCAAATATAGCAAAACCTTTAATAGATACTTCTGATACTTTTGTATTGAAATCAGTAAATGCACTAATACCGAAAGTTGAATTCCAAGCAGTACATCCCATTATTAATAATACAAATAATATTGAGAATATTACGATAATTGGAGCAACTGAATATTTATTAGATATTTTTTCTCCTGCAAACATATCAATTGTTTTTGCATCTTTTTTGTCAACTTTTTTAGTTTTCTTAACTTTTAATAGATAAACTACTAAAGCAGCAAAGCATAAAACAAACATTCCAATTTTATATGGAAGAGCAGTTGTTAAAGTACCATTAATTTGTTCATTAATAACACCAACCATATTGTAACCTAATGTTGTTCCAATTGTACCTATTAATATAGCACCAAATGTAGTTATACAAGCTGTTATTTTGTCATATCCCATTGCTAATATAATACTAATAATAGCAGGTATGAATATGAATAATAATAACCCATAATCAAATACAGATGTAAGTGCTGCAATTAAGAAGGCAGCTGCGATTAAAAATACTTGTTCCTTTCCTTTAAATTTACTTGCTATTTTTTCAATTAAAGCTCCATATTTACCAGTTTTAACAAGTACACCATATAATGCACCAACAGAAACTAATAAAATGAAGATTTGGATGAAGTAAGCAAACTCAAATGTACCGAATAATAGTTGAAAGAAATCAAAGAATCCCACTCTATTCATTCCTAAACTAGATAAATTTCCATCTGTGAAATAACTAGCTGGTACAAACCAAGTTACTAATAAAATACCAAGTAGTGTAAACATGATTATTTTAAATAAACCTGTTTTTTTCATTTCTATTCCTCCTTAACTTAATTATATAACAAAAAATACTAACTTTACAAGAATAAGCTAGTATTTTTGTTATTTTTCACAATATAAACACCTAATATGATTCCTTATTTTATCTATACAATTTAAAAATTCGGTTTCATTTTTGCACATAGATATTTCCTTTTTTAATTCTTTTGATTTTGGTATATATTTTAAATAATATAAAGCAGGGGTTTTAATATCTAATATTGCCTTTCTATCATTAGTATTTTCTTTTAACAAATTATAATGTCTGACTAACATGTCAACTCTTTCATCATATGTTGGTTTATCAATTATTTTATTATTTTCAATGTATTCTACGCATTCTTTTATAAACCATGGATTTCCTAGAGTTGCTCTACCTATCATTATTGCATCGCATCCAGTTTCGTCAATCATTTGTTTAGCTTCATGAATAGTTGTAATATCTCCATTTCCAATTACAGGTATATTAACAGAATCTTTAACTTGTTTTATCAAATTCCAATCTGCTTTTCCACTATATCCTTGTACTCTTGTTCTTGGATGAATTGCTATGGCACTTGCTCCTGCTTTTTCAATTATTTTAGCAACCTCTACGCAATTAATAGTATTACTATCCCAACCTGCTCTGATTTTTACAGTGACAGGTATTGCTACGGTATTAACTACTGAAGATACTATTTCATATATTTTTTCTGGATTTTTAAGAAGTCCGGAACCAGCTTGTGATTTAATAGCAACTTTAGGAACTGGGCACCCCATATTAATATCAATAATATCAGGTTTATAATTTTCTTCTACAAATTTAGCAGATTTAACAAAACTATCAATGTCACTTCCAAATATTTGTATACTAATAGGTCTTTCTTTATCATTTATTTTGAGCAAATCCATTGTATTTTTGCTATTATATACTATTCCCATTGTACTAACCATTTCAGTATAAATAAGACCTGCACCCATCTCTTTTATAATGGTTCTATAACTTTCATTTGATATTCCAGCCATTGGAGCAAATACAATTTTATTATTAATTTTTACATTACCGATTTTCCACATATTTTTTCCTCATGAATAATTTAACATTTTTATATTATTTTTTCAATAAAAAAACGATATGTTAATCGTTAATTTATATCACATGTTATATCACTTGTTACATTTAAGAATGTATATTTAAATGTATTTGTATCTATTGTATCTTTTTTAGAAGGATTAATATTACCACAATTTAATTTAGGTTCACTTCCATCTGATGATTTAATAGTAAATACACCAGTTGTTCCATTATCAACTGAAATTGATTCAGAACCACTTGAAATTGAAAATTTTGTATTGTCTGTAATATTTATTTTTAATGTATGTTTAACAACAGGTGCTTTTTCAAATGTAACAGTACATTTTGTGTTATCTGTTAATTTAGCAATTGTAAATTTATTAGATGCGAATGTTCCAACTTGATTATTAGTGCATTCAATTTTTGCTTTTTCAAAACCTGAGTTTGGTTGTACTAAAGCAGATACACTATCACCATATTTAGCATTTTCAGTAGTATTACCTTTACCATTTATAACAGTTATATCAGCTTGAAGATTTTTAATTTCAAAATCAATTTTACATGTAATATCTTTCATAATAGCATTTAATGTAAATGTATTTGTTGATTCATCCCAAGAACCTTCTTTATTATCAGAACAAACAGCAGATTTATATATATAACCTTCATTTGGTTTAATTATGAATTTACCATCTTTTTCTCTTTGAACCATTTTTGGATTATTTTCATCTTCTATACCATTTGTAATAGTTAATGTAACAGCATAATTTGTTTTTACAAAGTATAATTTGCAAGTGCTAGTTTTATTTTCTTTAGGAATAAATTTCCAGTTATCAACATCAAAATCACCTGTTAAGTCATTGGTACATGTAAATCTTGAAAATTGATAAGTAGGTTCGCTTATAACATTGCCATTTTCATCTGTACCATTTGGGGTATTTATTGGCATAGTTTCTTGTAACTCATCTTCCAAATAATATTCATATGTTATTTTATTAACGTCTTCATTTGGTTTGTTAGTTGGTTGTTTTTTTGATTGAACATATCCTACTGCACCCATACTTCCTGTTAATAATATTAGAATGATTAATATAATTTTCAACCCTTTACTTTTCATTTATTCCTCCATATTATATTGTTATTATATAATTAAGAGGGTAGATGTGTCAAGAATACATTTGAAATATAAAAATATTTTTGTGACAAATGTAATAAAAACATTTGACTTTTAGATGTACATTTTATATAATATATCCGGTACATTTTAATGGAGATGCAGTTTCTGTGGGATAGAAATGTCGTAGTTGCAAATGCGATGGTGTCGAAGTTAAAGAAGGGAAAGAAATTATGAAAACATTTATGTTAAGAAAAGAAGACGTTGAACATAAGTGGTATGTTATTGATGCTGAAGGTGAAAACTTAGGTAAAGTTGCTGCTTTAGCTGCTTCTGTTTTAAGAGGTAAAAACAAACCAACTTATACTCCTCATGTTGCATGTGGAGACAACGTAATTATTATCAATGCTGAAAAGGTAAATCTAACTGGTAATAAGTTAGATAAGAAAATGTACTATAATCATAGTGGGTACCCAGGTGGTTTAAGAGAAAGAACTGCTAGAACTATGATTGAAAAATATCCTGTTGAAATGGTAGAAAGAGCTGTTAAAGGTATGCTTCCTAAAAATAGATTAGGTAGACAAATCTATAGACAATTATTTGTTTATGCAGGAAGTGAACATAAACATCAAGCTCAAAAACCAGAAAGATTAGAGGTAAGATAATATGGCAGAAAAGAAATATACTGCAATAGGCAGAAGAAAAAGAAGTGTTGCTAAAGTTACTTTAATTAACGGAACAGGTAAAATTACTGTTAACGGAAAAGATGTTAACGAATATATGCCTTATGAAACACTAGTTATGGATTTAGTTCAACCACTAGAATTAACTGATACTTTAAAGAAATATGATATTGAAATCACTGTTAAAGGTGGAGGTTTTTCTGGACAAACTGGTGCAATTAGATTAGGTATAGCAAGAGCATTAATGCTAGTTAATAGTGAAAATAGACCAGTATTAAAGACTAATGGAATGATTACTCGTGATGCTAGAATCAAAGAAAGAAAGAAATATGGTCTTAAGAAGGCTCGTAGAGCACCTCAATTCAGCAAGAGATAGTAAATAATTACTCAGTGTTACATGCTGAGTTTTTATTTTGAGAAAAATAGTTTTTATATTGTAAAATTTAATAAAAAAATAGTTTTAAATAATAATATTTATGATATAATTTTAACATAGGAGAGTAATAGGGATGGCTGCTAAAATATTTAAAACAATTGATGAACAAATAGAAATTTTGAGAAGTAAAGGTATGGTATTTGAAGACTATGACAAAGCAAGAGAAATACTATTAAGAGAAAATTACTTTTTTTTAAATGGGTATAGGTCTCCATTTTTAATGAATGGAACTAAGAGATTTATTGAAGGAACAACTTTTGAAGAATTATATTCATTATTTACATTTGATCGTTTTTTTAGAAATATTATTTTTAAGAATGTATTAATAGTAGAAAATAACTATAAGTCAATTTACAGTTATGTGCTTAGTAAAAAATATGGATATAAAGAAAAAGATTATTTAAATGTAAATAATTTTGATAGAAGTAAAGAAAAAAATAGACAAATAAATGACTTATTAAGAAAATTAAAAAGACAAATTAGAATAAATGGTTATCAACATCAAGCAACTAGTCACTATATCAATAATTATGGATACATTCCTATGTGGGTTGGTGTTAAAGTATTAAGTTTTGGTCTTATGAGTGAGTTGTTTACAATATTAAAAGAAGAAGATAGAAAAGAAATTTCTAATTATTATGGTTTAAATCCAGATAAAATAGAAAATTATATGTCAATATTAGCAAATTATAGGAATTTATGTGCTCATGAAGATATATTATTTAACCATGAAACTCAAAAGTGTATAGCAGATACTACTTTTCATTTACAATTAGGTATACCAAAAGTAGATGATGAATATATTTATGGGAAACATGATATTTTTGCATTATTAATTATATTAAAAGAATTATTGACTGCTGATGACTTTAAAATGATGATGAATGAAATATGTTATGAGATTGATAAATTATCAAGCAAATTAAAAGTAATTGATGTAAATAAAGTATTATTTAGAATGGGATTCCCAGAAAACTATAAACAATTATCATATTTAGAATAGGAGGCATTACATAATGAATAAAAAACTTACATACATTGTTACAATAATATTATCAATTTTTGCTGGTTGTGGATTAATGTATATGATTATATATTATTTTCCTAACACAATAGTTAAAACAGAAAACAAAGTTGAAAAAGTTGTTAATGTTAATGAAGAAGGTATTTCATCAGGAATTGATAATATTTATGATGCGGTAGTTGTTGTTGAAAATTATAAAAAAGGTAAATTAGTTGGAATAGGTTCTGGCTTTATTTATTCTGGTGAAGGTTATATTATGACTAATCATCATGTGATTGATTCATCAGATGAAATAAAAATTACATTAACTAGTGGAGAAAGTATAGAAGCAAAAGTTTTAGGAAGTGATGAACTTGCTGATATTGCTGTTTTACAAATTGATAAAAAATATGCAACTAATATAGCTAAGATAGGAAAAAGCACTGATTCTAAAGTAGGAGATACAGTTTTTACAATTGGTTCTCCAATGAGCTCTGAATTTTCAGGTACTGTAACTAGAGGTATACTAAGTGGTAAAAATAGAATGGTTGAAGTTTCTGTAGGTTCATCTTCATCAAAAGATTGGATTATGAATGTTATGCAGACAGATGCTGCTATAAATCCTGGAAATAGCGGTGGACCATTATGCAATGTTTCAGGTGAAGTAATCGGTATAAATTCTATGAAAATAGTTCAATCTGAAATAGAAGGCATTGGTTTTTCAATACCGATAGAGGATGCTCTTCAATATGCTAACAAGATAGTTAAGGGAGAAAAAATAGAAAGACCTTTCTTGGGAATACAAATGGCAGATGTATCAACATCTAGTTATTATTTGTCAAGACAGGGTATTAAAATAGATAGTTCAATAACATCAGGAGTTATAGTTATATCAACTACAAATGATGGACCAAGTGGTAGTGCTGGTATTGAAAAAGGTGATGTAATAACAAGTATTGGAAAGTATTCAGTTAAAAGTGTTGCTGAACTAAGATATTATTTATATAAATATGAACCAAATAATGAAGTTGATATTAAAGTTATAAGGGGAAAAGAAGAAAAAACTTTTAAAGTTAAATTAGGAATAAGTGACTAACTTATTCTTTTATATTGAAAAAAAATGACTAATAATTTATAATTATTATAATGGTGAATAGTATGAATAATAGAAATAAAGAAATATTAGAAGATTTTAAAACATCAATGGATGGATTAACAACCAAAGAAGCAACAAAAAGATTAGAAAAATATGGATATAATGAATTACCTAAAGAAGAAACAAAACCGTTATATAAAGTATTTTTAGGTTCATTTAAAGATCCTATTATATATGTTCTTATAGTATGTGCTATATTGTCTTTTATTGTTGGAGAAACATTGGATGGTCTTGCAATAGTATTTATTATTATGGTTGATGCGATTGTATCTACTATTCAAGAATATAAAGCTAATAAAAATTCTGAAGCATTAAAAAATTTAATTAAAGTGAATTCTAAAGTTATAAGAGATGGAAAACAATGTGAAATAGATTCATCACTTGTAGTACCTGGAGACATTTTAATATTAGAATCAGGTAGTAAAATTTCTGCTGATGCTAGAATAATAGAATCGAATAATTTAACAGTAGATGAATCAATTTTAACAGGAGAAAGTATTGCCGTTAATAAATCTAGTGAAATATCTCAAAAGGATTTAACAAAGTGTAGTTTATATGCAGGTTGCTCTGTTTTAACTGGTAGAGCAGTAGCAGTAGTGTCATCAACTGGTATAAATACTGAAGTGGGAAAAATAGCACAAAAAGTTACAACTACGGAAGAGTCTTTATCACCTTTAACGATTAGAATGGAAAAATTTTCAAAACAAATAACATTAATTATAGTAGTTATAGCAGTAATAATAGCAATAATTTTATTTAAGAAAGATTATGAACCTTTAGAAATCTTTTTAGCAGTAGTTGCATTATCGGTATCAGCAATGCCTGAGGGATTACCACTTGCCTTAACTATGGCACTAACAATTGGTTCAAATAAAATGAGTAAAAGAAATGTTATATGTAAAAAGTTGACTGCTGTAGAAAGTTTAGGAAGTTGTACTGTAATAGCAAGTGATAAAACTGGAACTCTTACTGTGAATGAACAAACTGCTAAGAAAATAGTATTGCCTGATGGAAAAGAATACAACGTAACTGGTAATGGTTATAATGATATAGGTAAAGTCGAGGGAAAAAATATTGATGATGCCAAGTATATTGCCAAACTTGGATATATAAATAACGAAGCAAAGTTAGAGAAAGTAAAAGATCATTTTGAAAAATTAGGTGATTCAATTGATGTCGCATTTTTATCATTAGCATATAAACTAGATTGTAATATAGATGATATTGTTAAAGTCCAAGAAATACCTTATGAGTCTGAAAAAAAATATTCAGCAGTCTATTATAAAAAAAATAATGAAATCTATTGTACTGCGAAAGGTTCGGTTGAAGAAATAATTGAATTTTGTTCACATAGTTATGTAAATAATAAAAAAGTTAAATTAAATAAAGAAGAAATACTTAAACAAAATGAGGAATTAGCTAGGAATGGTTATAGAGTTATAGCACTTTGTGATGGAAAAGTTAAAAGTAAAAAATATGACGATGAAAACATTAAAAATTTAAATTTTATAGGATTAGTTGGATTTATAGATCCAGTAAGAAAAGAAGTGGCATCATCAATTAAAGAATGTACAGATGCAGGAATCAAAGTATTAATGATAACAGGAGATCATGCTTTAACTGCATATTCTATTGCAAAAGAATTAAAGTTAGTTAGTGATTATAGCGAAGTAATAACAGGAGAGGAACTGGAATTTTGTATTGATGATGAAGAATTTGATGAATGCATTAAAAATAAAAAAGTATTTGCAAGAGTTACACCTTTACAAAAATTAAAGATAGTAGAATCTTTACAAAGAATGGGTGAATTTGTAGCAGTAACTGGTGACGGAGTAAATGATGCTCCAGCAATAAAAGCAGCAAATATCGGTGTTGCGATGGGTAGTGGTACTGACGTTGCAAAAGAAACAGCAAATATGATAATTATTGATGATAATTTTACTTCAATAGTTGCAGGTATCGAAGAAGGAAGAAATGCTTATTCAAACATAAGAAAAATTAGTATATTGTTATTATCATGTGGATTTGCTGAAGTATTATTTTTTGTATTAGCGATATTATTTAATTTACCTATGCCATTAGTTGCGATACAACTATTATGGCTAAATTTAGTAACAGATGGACTTCAAGATATAGCATTATCATTTGAAAGAGAAACTGATACAATAATGAAACAAAAACCAAGAAAAACAAATGAAAGTTTATTTGAAAAAGAAATGGTAAAACAAATTCTTGCATCAGGATTATTTATGGGAATAATTGTATTTGATGCTTGGTTTATTATGATAAATTTCTTGAATTTTGAAGTAGCACATGCGAGAGGTTATATATTAGCGCTTATGGTATTTATGCAAAATATACATGTACTTAATTGTAGAAGCGAAGAAAAATCTGTATTTAAAAACGGATTTAAGCAAAATCCTTTTGTATTATTAACAATTGTATCAACAATAATATTACAAATAATTGTTATGGAAGTACCTGTTTTATCATTACTACTACAAACGTATAGTGTACCATATTCACATATGATTATCTTATTACTTCTTGCATTACCAGTATTGTTAATTATAGAAATATATAAATATAGGAGAAGAAAAAATAAATAATATTACAGGAGGCTATTTATGAAAAAAAATATATTGTTATTAATAAATGGTTTTGGTGTAGAACAAAGAGATTCTTATAATGTTTATAAAAAAGAATTAATGCCAAATTTAGATAGATTAACTGTAGAAGGATTATTTTCAACATTATCAAGTAATTATTTAGATTATAAAGATGGATATAGAAATTTTAGTATAGGTATAAAAATACCATTATCATATAGTATAATATCTAATAACTTATCAAGTGAAAATTATAAAAATAATCAAGTGTTTAAATACATGATTCAACAAGTTATTAACAAAAAATCTAAATTACACATTATATGTTATTGGGATAATGATGTAACAATAGAACAATTAAGCGCATATTTAAAATATGTTTTGCCATATGTTAACACAAAAATATGTCTACATTTAGTATTAACTCAAAAATCATTAAATGATTATAAGACTATGTTACCACGTCTTAATAGTCTTAATTATGATTTATCTTCTAAAGTAAAAATATGTTTAATAACAGGTGAAAACAATTTTAACAATTTATTAACATTAAAAGATTATGTAAGATCATTTATTGCAGTAGTAGGTGAAAAATGGAAAGATATTGAAAAAAGATTTAATACATGTATCAGTACGAGAACTACTCCAAATAATATGAGAACATTTATTTTAAATAGTGATTATTCTTTTGATAACAATGATCAAATATTATTCTTTAATTATTCAAATATAAACGTTGATGGGTTAATAAATGAAATGGAAAATCAAAAATATAAAAGTTTAGACTTCAATACTATTGGATTTTATTCATTATTTCCGGTAAAATCACAAAAAAAGATACCATTTATGTATAATTTTGCAGTTTCATCGACTTATGCTTTAAATTCACTTAAATCAATTAATGCAAAGTGTATAGTGTTAGATAAAAAAACGAAATGTAGTTTTATTAATTATTATTTAACTGGTCTTAGAAATACAGTTGATCCTGATTTGAAATATTTTGCTACTGACGATGACTTTATTTATGATAAAGACAAGTTATTAACATTTTTAAAAGAAAGAAATCAAGAATTAACAATAATAAATTATGATATTAGTGAGTGTAAATTAGTAGATGATATAGAGGAAACATTAAGAAAAATAGATACAATAATAGGAGCACTTGATGAATATATTAAAGAAATTTCTGGTACATTATTCATTTCATCCTTGTATGGAATAGAGAAAGAGATGTATAATAGAAAACAAGAACTGTGTAGAATTAATTTTTCTGTAAGAGTTCCTTTAATAGTTGATGATAATAATTATAAGAAAAATGTTTATAATCTATCAGAAGGTAACTTATATGATTTATCAAATACAATATTTAAAAATATTGATAATAAGTTTAGAGGAAACAGTTTAATTAAGAAAAAGAGTTCGTTACTGTCAATATTTTATAAAAAAGGAGGTAAATAATGAATAAACCAACAATAAAAAGAGCATGTGCATATTTAATTGATTTAATGCTAGTGTTAATAATAAGTAGTTTATTTACTGGTATTGAAGCATTAAATCCTAATGCTGATAAGTATGAAGAAACTTATGATAAATATAAAACTATTATTTCAAATACTACTGACATTAATACAATAAATAATGAGGAAATCGTGAATGTTACATATGATATGAGTAAATATGGATTATCAGTTTCAGTTATAAATTTAGTTGTTACATTCTTATATTTTGTAGTATTTCAATATATGAATAATGGAAAAACTGTAGGAAAAATGCTGATGAAAATAAAAGTTGTTTCAAAAGATAGGAAAAAATTAAAATTTGATCAAATCTTATTAAGAGCAATAATTATAAATAGTATTTTGTCTTCATTAATATTAATTATAGTATTAGCTTTTGCTAGTAAGTCAGTTTACTTGTCAAGCAGTAGATACATTCAATTTGTTGATATGACTCTTGTATTTGCATCAATTATAATGATTTTATTTAAAGCAGATGGTCGCGGCTTACATGATATAATCGGTCGCACTGAAGTTATTTATGATACTGAAGAAGTTGAAAATGTAAAAGAAGCAAACATTGTAGAAGAAAAGAAAACTAAAAAGAGAAAGAAGAGTGAATAATGAAAGTAGCAATAGGAAATGACCATCATGGCGTTGATGTTAAAAACAGAATAATTAAATATTTAGAAGAAAGAAACATCCAATATTTAAATTTTGGAACTGATACTAAGGAAAATGTTGATTATATAGATTTTGCTAAAAAAGTGTGTAAATCTATACAAAATAAAGAATGTGACTTAGGAATATTAATATGCGGTACAGGCATAGGTATGAGCATTGTTGCTAATAAATTTAAGTCTATACGATGTGGAAAAGTAAACAACGAAGAAGAAGCTAGATTGACTAAAGAACATAATATGGCAAATGTAATGGCATTGTCTGAAAAAATAGAAAATCTAGATAAAGTATTAGATGCGTATTTAAATACAGAATATTCCAAAGAAGAACGTCATAAAAGAAGAGTAAAAGAAATAGAGGAGGTGGAAAATAATGGATAAATCATTGCTAAAAATTGCAGGAATTATATCTATAGTAGTTGGTATCTTATTTTGTTTAACTCTAATAGGTGCTATAGTAGGTGTACCAATAATAATAGGTGGTTGTAAATTTAAGGACTATGCTAATCTTTCAGATGAAGAATTATTACAACATAAAGATGCAATTATTATATGGACTATAGTATTCTTGTTTATTAACCAATTAGCAGGTGTTTTAGGACTTGTGTTTGTAATTGCTAATAATTTATTTGATTCAAATAGTACTAATACTAATAGTGCTACTAACTTTGATAAAAATAAATATGAGAGTTTAGAAAGATTAAAAAAATTATACGATGAAAAAGCATTAACTAAAGAAGAATACGAAAAAGAAAAAGATAAGATATTAAATGGTCTAAATTAAAATTTAATGCATATAATATACTATGAAGAGAAAATTCATAGTATTTTTTATATTGTTTATAATTATGCTGTGTAGTTACAATAAAAACGCATTAGATGATGATATTAACAAAGTATCAACATCAGAGAATATAAAAGAAGAAAATAAAATAATTGAAAAAGAAAAAGAACCTATAATGGTAGCAGTAAACTATCAAAATGATACAAAAAAATTAGATTTAGAAGAATATGTATTTGGAGTTGTGTCATGTGAAATGCCAGCTTCTTTTGAGATGGAAGCATTAAAAGCAATGGCAGTTGCAGCAAGAACATTTGCATTATATAAGTTACAATCAAATGAGAACTATGTTTTATCAAGTACTACATCAGATCAATGTTATTCTAGTATAGATAAATTAAAATCAAGATGGAAAGATAAATATGATACTAATTATGAAAAAATAAAAAAAGCAGTAGTAGAAACAAAAGGAAAATATATATCATATAATGATAAAGCAATATACGCAGCATACTTTTCAATATCAAATGGATATACTGAAAACTCTGAAGATGTATTTGTTAAAAAATTACCTTATTTAAAAAGTGTAAATTCATCTTGGGATAAAAATTATTCATATAAAGAGTCTGATAAAGAATATACAGTTTCTGAGTTTTTGAATAAATTAGGTTTAAATGATAAAAAAATAGAAAGTATAAAAACAGAAAAATGTTCTCATGGTAGGGTTGATACAATATATGTAAACAATCATAAATATAAAGGTACTAAGTTTAGAACATTATTATCATTAAGATCTACTGATTTTGAAATAAAAAATACTAATGATAAAGTAATAATACATACAAAAGGATATGGACATGGAGTTGGGATGAGTCAATATGGTGCTAATGGGATGGCAATAGAAGGATATAAATATAATGAAATTATAAATCATTACTATACAGGTGTAAAAATAATGAATAAATAAAATAAAATAGTTCATTCTAATAGTAGGAGAGTGAATTATGGGAAAATATTATAAATTTTTATTGCCAACTTTTTATGTTGGAATAGTTGCTGTAATGGTTGTTAGTGTTTTGTTAGTAGTTACTGGTATTAAAAATTATGTAAATGAAAGTAACAATATGAAGTATACGATTGATTCGGTATTTGAAGATAAAGTAGAACCAGTAAATAAAACTAGTAGTAATACAATAGTAAAACCTTATGTATCAGAAAATGTAAAAGTAGGAAGAACATTCTATGATTATAAAGCAGAAGCAAAAAAACAAGAAAATTCTTTAATTGTATATGAAAATACTTATATGCAAAATAATGGAGTAGATTATGTTTCAGATGAGGAATTTGATGTTGTATCAGTATTAGAAGGTGAAATAATAGGTATTGAGGATAATGATGTATATGGAAAAATATTAACAATAAAACATAACGAAAATCTAACATCAGTTTATAGTAATATTAAAAATATAACAGCAAAAGTAGGATATAAATTATCACAAGGAGAAATCATTGGGACGAGTAATAAATCGTCTTTAGAATCATCAGATAAAACTATGTTACATTTTGAAGTGTATTACAAAGGAAATGCACTTGATCCTGAAAATTTATATACTATGTCAGTTAGTGATTTTGAGTAAGCATATTCATGCTTATTTTTTATTTTATAGAAAAGTTTATTCTTTAAATTAAAATTTACTAATTTCCTTATAGTAATTGAAAACAGTATATAATTGTGGTATTATTAGACATGTACGGTAAGGAGCATCTTATGGTTAATTTTGTAATAGTAGACGATAACAGAATGCATAGAAAAAAGGTTCATGATGTTATATTTTCATATATGATGAATAATAATATTGATTTTAAAATTCATGAATTTGGAAATGTAGATGCAAAACTGAGTGAATTTTTGAAGACAACTAATAAAGATTGCGTTTATATTTTAGATTTAGAATTACCTGGTGGTGATGGTATTGATGTAGCAAGAGAAGTTAGATACCAAATAAATGATTGGGTAAGTCCAATTATAGTCTTAACTGCACATACATCATCGTATTACAAAATATATAAACAAAAATTACAAATATTAGATTTTATAGGAAAATGTAATGATATAGATGATGATATAAAAGAAAATATAGACATATCTTTAAGAGTTTTAAACCAAACTGGTTCTTACAAATTCACTTATAAAAATATAGGTTATAATATTCCATATTCTGATATCGATTATATTCAAAGAGAAGATAGAAGAACAAAAATTGTAACTAGAAAAGAAACTTATTATAGAAATATTTCTATTAATGATATTAAAAAAGAATTACCAACTTATTTTGTTATATCTTTAAAAGGAACGTTAGTTAATACAAAGAACATATTAAAAATAGATTGGAACACTTGTATAGTTTATTTTAAAGATGGAAACAGTGGATACTTAGTTTCAAGAAATCATAAAAAGGAGTTTGGTGAAAATGATTTTTAATGACTATTTTATATTAGGATTATCTTCAATAATAGTTGCATGGTTACATGGAATATGTTATGAAAGACTCTCCAATACAAAATTTAAAGCAAATTTTAAAAATATAGTAGTATTCTTTACATTCGGTTGTTTATTTATAGCAAATAATTATTTAATAGATGGCGTTATGAATAGAGTAATTATAAGCGTAACGTTACTCACCATTATGTATAAGTTAATATTTAATGATAATATGAAAGCAACATTAGCAAAGAGTTTAATATGTTATATAGTATTAGTACTTATTGAAATGCTACTTTCTATAATTTTGGTAAATTTGAAATATGTAAGTCTTACAGACTTTAATAGTAGTATATTAATGAAATGTGTGGTGTCATTTATTGAATTACATTTGACAATATTATTTATTAAAAATAAAAAATGTAATAAGCAATTAAACAAAGTAGTGGAGGCAACCAACAAAGAAATAATAGTTAATGTATTCTTAATCGCATCAGCAATAACAATGATAATACTTATATCAAAATATGAAAAATCATTTAATACAACTACTTACTTCACTAATCTTGTTTTAATACTAATTTTTACCGGTTTAATGTTTATATCAGTAAGAAATAATATTAAAGCGAAAAAAGAAAGTGAGAAAATAGAAACTTTGTTAAAATTCATGTCTAAATATGAAAAGATTATTGATGAAGAAAGAATAAATAGACATGAAATGTTAAATAATCTATTGATGCTTAAAAGTTTTAAGAATAAGAATTCTAAAAAATATGATGATACTATAAATGAAATTATAAAGCTATATGAGAAAAATGGAAAAGAGACTATTAAAAATGTTTCTACTTTGCCTTCAGGTTTAAAAGGTATCTTATATTATAAAGTTGAAGATATGAAAAATAATGAGATTGATGTAAACATAAATATATCTAAGAAGATTAAGTCATTATTAGATATTATAAACACTAAAGAATATGTTTCATTATGTAAAATATTTGGTATTGTGCTTGATAATGCTTGTGACGCAGCAAAGGAAAGCAAAGAAAAATCTGTTTTTATTGAAGTATTTGAAATAGAAAATAAAATATATATTAATGTAGAAAATTCATTTAAGAATAAAGTAGATGTTAATAAACTTAAAGAACAGTATTATTCAACTAAAGGTAAAGGTAGAGGTCTTGGTTTGTTTCTTGCGAATAAATTAATCAAAGAAAGTGAATCTATAGATATGGTTCAAAGAGTTGAAGGAGATAGATTTATTAGCGAAATAACTGTTATGCTTTAGTGAACAAAATAAAAAGCCTAGATTTTTCTAGGTTTTTATGTTGGTGTTTTGCTTATTAAAATATTTTTTATAATAATGATTCTGGCATTTCAGGTTCGTCAAATACCACAGTAATGCATCCAGTAGTTGCAGTTGTTGCTACTAATGCTCCAAGAAGAGCAGTTAATTTAGCAAATAATTTCATTTTGTCCTCCTTTCGTATTTTTTGTAATTATTATATTCTAAGCCAAAAAGCTTGTATGAAATTGGAAGTACTAAAAATGTTTGAATAAGAATAGATATCATTAAAATATTACTTATATACACATCATTAGTAAATATTATGTATAAAATATATAGTACTGTAATAAGAATGGTTAACACTTTATATACAGTCCTTTTTGTTTTGTTAATTATAGGTCTTTTTTTGGTATCAGCAGGTGCATATATAGAAAGTAATATCAAACCTATTGATGATAAAATAATTTGTAATATCTTTGGTATAGAAATTAAACTAACAATATTAGGAAGTATAACAAACATTAACAATGATGCAACCCAACAATGTGATGACTTCTTAGCATGTAATCCAAAACCTGTGAGTCGAAGCAGTCCATAAAATAGAAATATGAGTAATAATTCTTTTAATGAACCTAATAACAAATTAATTATAATAATTGTTACTATTTTAAAAATTGTTAAGTAAATTGCTTCTAGTCCATATCTTATTTCTTTTAATTTGGTATCAGAATAATTATTATATTTTTTT
The DNA here is from genome assembly GCA_963596555.1 of Bacteroides helcogenes. GTDB lineage: Bacteria > Bacillota_I > Bacilli_A > RF39 > UBA660 > CAG-1000. The sequence goes on along the minus strand of CAVBMP010000113.1, from coordinate 580 downwards.
ATGTTATTAATTGTTTTGTTTAATATTACTTCTTTCATTACTTCTTCCTTTCGCTTTTATAATAATACATATCGCATGGATTTTTTTCTGATTTGTACAATCTTAATTATAAATTGTCTTAAAACCAATATTTTTTAAAATATTCGCATATAATTTTACTTAATGACATTTTTATTACTTTTAATGACAAATATGAAAAATATGTAAAAATTTTTGCTAACATTAGTCATGCCGGCAGCAGTTGTAAGTAGTACCATTATTTTTATGAAGGGACGGTGTTAAAGTGAGTAGAGGTCGCGTTAAATGGTTTAATAATGACAAAGGTTATGGATTTATTGAATATGAAGGTTTAGTAAACGAAGATATTTTTGTACATTATTCTGCAATTGATCAAAAAGGCTACAAATCATTAAAAGAAGGTGACTTAGTTGAATTTACATTAGTAGAGACAGCTAAAGGAAACCAAGCAATTAATGTTAAAGAAGTTAACTTAACTGTAGTTTAGTAAAGACACACTTATGTGTGTTTCAGATTGTTGACAAAGTGGTATATTTAAAAAAAATATACTGCTTTTTTAATG